>JBPCUV010000384.1:0-3357 GCA_051010975.1 Desulfocapsaceae bacterium | reverse complement strand
AACCCACACTGCACGGGAGTGGGGAATGGCCTCCGCCGCAGAAATTGCCTATGTACCCGAAGATCGTTATCACTCGGGGTCCATCGGCTCCATGTCCATTACCGACAATTTCGGATTGACGCGTCTTCAGGCGTATAAAACCGGATTGGCAGGGATGCTGCTCGACAGGGATAAAATGGCTGCGGACGGGACACGGGCCATCAGGGAGCATAACATAAAGGTGGAGTCCAGTGAAGACAGTGCCGGGTCGCTTTCCGGCGGGAATCTCCAGAAAGTCATTCTGGCCAGGGAACTGACCAGAGATGCAAAACTCTTTATTGCAGAGCAGCCAACCCAGGGATTAGACATTTCAGCCACGGAAGATATCTGGCAGGCGCTTCTCGAATGCCGCGAGAAGGCCGGCGTGCTGCTTATCACGGGTGATCTCAAGGAAGTTCTGTCGCTCTCCGACCGCATAGGCGTAATTTTCAACGGACGCATCCTCGAAATCATCGATGCCCACGACAGTGCCCGGGTTGACAGGGTTGGACTGTTAATGGCCGGGGTGCGCTCATGATCAGATTGGAAAAGCGCAAGCAGCCACTCCCCTATCAGGGTGCGGTCGCCGCATCCTCTGCGGTGGTTGTCGCCTTTGTGGTTGGCTGTGTGATTTTCGCCGGTCTCGGCGTAAATCCTTTGACCGCATACGCGGCCATGGGCAAGGGAGTTTTCAGCTCTGTTGACGCTTTTTCAGAAGTCCTCGTCAAATCTACACCGCTTATCTTCACCGGGCTTGCCGTGGCCACGGCTGCGACCATGATGCTCTGGAATATTGGGGCCGAGGGTCAGCTGGTGTGGGGAGGCATCTGTGCAGCCGGAACTGCCCTTTTTCTTTTTCCCGGTACAGATGGTTGGCTCCTCATCCCGCTGGTGCTGGCCGCGTCGGCGCTGGGCGGTATGGTCTGGTCACTCATTCCGGCACTGCTCAAGGCCAAACTCAGGGTCAACGAAATTCTCACCACCCTGCTGCTCAACTATGTTGCCATTATCTATATGGAGCATCTTTTTTATGGTCCCTGGCGAGATCCTGCCGGGTTCGGTTTTCCCGGTACAGCTCAGATTCCTGAGGCGGCGCAGCTCGTCCGATTTGCCGGAACACGGATCAGTATCGGTTTTCCCCTGGCCCTGCTCTGTGCGGTTTTCCTCTATTTTCTGCTGAAGAAATCCATCTGGGGGTATCAGGTCCAGGTTATCGGTAAGGAGCAGCGGGCAGCTCGCTATGCGGGGTTTAATGTGACCGGCAAGATCCTGACGGTTATGGCGCTTTCCGGCGCATTTGCGGGCATGGCCGGAATGATTGAAGTCTGCGGTATCCATTACCGGCTGCAGACCGGTCTTGCAGTCGGCTATGGATATGACGGTATTATCGTAGCCTGGCTGGCCGGGCTCAACCCTCTGGCGGTTCCGTTTGCAGCCATATTGCTGGGCGCCCTGTTTGTCGGGGGGGAACAGCTCCAATCGGTGCTCGGGCTGCCCTCGAGCATAAGTCTGATTCTGGAAGGGGCGCTTCTGTTCGGTCTGTTTGCCGGACAAACGCTGGCTAGATATAGATTGACGATTTCCGGCCGCTCCGAGGTGGCATCATGATCGAAGACCTGACCTTTATCGCCCAGATTTCGATCAAATCATCCGTGGCGGTTCTGCTCGCTACGGTCGGCGGTATTATCACCGAGCGAAGCGGCGTGCTCAATCTGGGTATCGAAGGGATGATGCTGATCGGGGCACTGGCCGGATTTGCCGCCGGTCATTATACCCAGTCTCCGCTGATTGCAGTGGCGGCTGGAACCATGGCCGGCGGAGTGCTGGCGCTGGTGCATGCATTTTTTACCATTGGGCTGCGCTCCAACCAGGTGCTCAGCGGACTGGCGCTGACCATACTTGGAACCGGTCTCGCCAATTTTCTTGGCAGGCCGCTCATCGGACAAACGGGAGTGCGCATCCGGCAACTGCCGATCCCCTACCTCTCAGATATTCCGGTAATCGGAGATGTGTTTTTCAACCAGAGTCCGTTTGCCTATGCAGCGTACCTGCTGGTCCCGCTGGTCTGGTTTGTCCTGTTCAGAACACGTACCGGGCTTGTGCTGCGTGCGGTTGGCGAGGATGCGCGATCGGCCGATGTGGCGGGTGTCAACGTGGAGCTTACGCGTGCGCTCTCTGTCTTTGTCGGTGGTCTTTTCGCCGGGCTTGCCGGCACCTATCTGTCCCTTTCCTATACTCCCGGCTGGAAAGAAACCATGACGGGCGGACAGGGGTGGATCGCCATTGCCATGATCATATTCTGTACCTGGAATCCACTGCTGGCATTCTTCGGGGCGCTGCTTTTCGGGGGACTGACGGCCCTGCAATTCTTCTTTCAGGCCACTTCGATGGATCTGATTCCATTCTATATCCTGAAAATGTTGCCTTATCTGCTGACCATCGGCGTGCTGGTCCTGGTTTCCGCTTCCTCAAGGCATCGAAAATCGGCATCTCCTGCAGATCTCGGAGTACCGTTTATCCGGGAGCTTTAGAAACCGCCTGGTATCGATGAGGTTTGTCTAAGTGTGAGACATCACTATCAATGCCCGTCGAACTCGCAGAAGGTGTGCACTTTGACGCCCATATCTGCGATTTTCTTACTGCCGCCAAGATCCGGCAAATCGATTATCGCACTGCTTTCCAGGACATCGACACCGATTCGCTGCAGCAGATTCAATGCGGCAACCATCGTGCCGCCGGTGGCGATCAGGTCGTCAATGAGCACGACATTGTGTCCCTCTCTGAGCCATGCGGTCTGGACCTCGACCTCCGCCTGGCCGTATTCCAGTTCGTAGGCCTCGGAGATGGTTTCTCCGGGCAGTTTCCCTTTTTTCCGTACAGGAATGAATCCGACGTCAAGCAGATATGCGGTGGGGGAACCGACAATGAAACCCCGCGCATCGATGCCGACGACGGCATCGATCTTTAAGTCGCGGTAGCGCTCCACGAAAAGGTCGATGACCTGTTTGAACACTTCTCTATCCTCCAGAAGTGAACAGATATCCCTGAACACCACGTGCGGCTCAGGCCAGCCAACGACGGATCTGATATGGGCAGATAAATTGAAGTTATTTCCTTTCATGGCTCATTCTTTCGAATCAAGTAGTTAAAAATTAGATAAACTTCCTTAGCAGACAGACATCTTGTCACTCTGATTGGGTAGTAAAGTAATCATAGTGTCTCTATGAAAACAAGAGAGATTTTTGGAAGATATGTGAAGAATACTCAGACAATGGTTTTCTAGTGCATGAAAGACGGCCGGTTTATTGAACGCGATGAGCAGGTAACCATCGGAGACAA
>JBPCUV010000383.1:0-3314 GCA_051010975.1 Desulfocapsaceae bacterium | reverse complement strand
GAGAACTTTTTCAAAATCAGACTAGATCAACCTCATATTGATCTTCGCTATGTACTGGCCCGTCTCGGCATCAAAGGAGGACTGAAACGCTGCGAAAAAGCACTGGGTCTCAACCGTGGAAGTCTGGACGGTATCGATGGCAGTTTCGCGGTGCTGCTCTGGCGGGAATACGAGCGCCACGACAACGAAGAGGCGCTAGAAACGTTGCTGGCCTATAACATTGAGGACACGGTGAATCTCGAACTGCTGCTGGTGGAGGCCTATAACCGCAATCTCGAAACGACACCCTTCTATGACGACCTGCAGCTCGTCTGGCCAGAACCGCCGATGATCCTTCACCAGCCCAACCTGGAAATCGTCGAGACCATCAAACGGCAGAATCAGGGTTTCACTACTCTGTTTTAGGGGGACACAATACTAATCGTGTCCCCGAATCTTCACCCACCAGCTGTATCACTCGATTCAATTAATGTGGAAAACTGAGTAGCAGCCAGAGATAGGCTGCTAGTAGAATGGCAATGTACATGACCATATTTCCGGTGGGCCGTATCACTGCCCCCTTGCCGGTCGGATAATGGCGCTGGGCGAAATAGGTAACCAGCCAGTTGACCCGGTCCTCGACCTTCAACTTTAGCTCGCTGTCCATCCCCTGCACATAAGATGAGATCCTCTCCACCAGCCTGCGCAAGAAGCGCCGGTAGAACCATTCGGCATCGAGGTTTATTGCCACTTTCTCCGGTGGATAAACACCCTGCAGATTGAGCCAGACAAAAGCCAGCATGGCAAAGAAGAGCAGCTGAGTCTGGGCCAGCACATGGGTCAGGTCATAGGGGTTGAAGTCGGTGGCAAAAGGCAACAGTTGATAAAGCATTTTGGGATAGATGCCGATGGCCAGACAAAGGAAGGCTGCAATAGTCATTGCCAGGAGCATGTTTTTAGGCGGCTCGCTAGTCCGTATCCCGGAGTCGTGGGCAAAAAAAGCAAAATAGGGAATCTGAATACCGGCATGTTTGAGGACGCCGGCCGAGGCCAGCAGCAGGACAAGCCAGATCCAAGGATAGCCCTCCTTCATCGCCGCCGCCATGATCATCGACTTGGCCACGAAGCCGCTGAACAGCGGGAAAGCCGAAATAGAAGCAGCACCGATGATGCAGAGTACAGCCGTCTTGGGCATGGTCTTGTAGAGACCACCGATGTCGGTTGCCCTTATCTTGCCGGTACGATAGAGCACTGCTCCCATGGACATGAACAGCAGGCTCTTATAGATGATGTGGACAAAGGCGTGTGAAACAGCGCCATTTATTGCCAAAGCCGTGCCGATGCCGATACCGCAGACCATGAAACCGAGCTGGTTGATCAGACTGTAGGACAGCACCCGCCGCAGATCATTCTGAATGACCGCATAGAAAATCGGAAAACAGGCCATGGTGGCACCCACATAAATCAGCAGTTCCGTACCAGGATAACCGCGGGCCAGCGTGTAGATGGCCGTCTTGGTCGTAAAAGCACTGAGGAAGACAGTGCCTGTCGGGGTTGCCTCGGGATAGGCATCGGTCAGCCAGGTGTGGAGGAGCGGAAATGCACCCTTGATACCGAAGGCCACCAGAATCAACCAGCCGCCCAGGTGATCGGTGCCGATAAAGTCGAACACCAGAGACCCGGTCTCTTCGACGTGCAGCAATAGCCCGCCAAGCAGGATCACCCCGGAGCCCACCTGGATGATCAGATAGCGCATGCCGGATTGATAGGCACGCTCCGTGCGCCGTGCCCAGACCAGAAATACTGAAGAAACCGCCAGTATTTCCCAGAAGACGAAGAGGGTCAGCAGGTCTCCGGCAAACAATGCTCCCATCGCACTCCCCGCATAGAGGAGGCCGCACACATGCTGCATTGTATCTTTAATATGCAGGGCAAAGAGGATCGAGACAAAGGCGGCAATGTGAAAGACATAGCCAAAAACGATGCTCAGACTATCCACCCGGTATGGAGTCAGCTCATACTCGAGAAAGTGCATATTGACCAGCACATCACCATCAAGGAACCAGAGATGCAGTCCACTTAACGTCACGATACTCAGCATCAGCAACGATCGCAGATATCCCCTGGTTACCAGTGCCAGCAGCGCTGCCACAAAAAACGGTACGAAAGCAGGAAGCTCAGTCAGCCACATGATCTTCCTCCTCCATGGTTAATTCATCTCTGGTGTAATAGTCCTCGTCTCTTTCCACTATGCCACGCAGCCATTTCGATCCGATGACGATGGCAGAGCAGCCGATAAAACCATAGATCGAGTAGAAACCGAGCAACTCTTCCCAATGATGCTGGGTATGACGATGAACGATAAAGTCGAGCAACAGCAGGATCCCGCAACTGATGTAGAGTGTGTAGAGGACAATTTTCACATTTCTTGGCTTGTCGAAGAGATAGCGTTTTTTATCTTTCATGTACCCCCGCAGCCTCCAAAAAATGTGTTGCCAGCTCGTAAAGCGGCTGTGGATAGACGAACAGGACGATACAGCCCAAAGCCGTCAAGCTGAGCGCGATCAGCGACGGCAGCGGCGCCTCCCCGATTTCATTGTCTGCCCCGTGATCATCGGGGGCAGGATAGAGAAAACCCTTGATCGGTATGGGCAGCAGATAGGCAATATTGAGAAGTGAACTGGCCATCAGGACCACCATTAAGATAAGCTTATCAGCCTCGATGGTGGCGATCATCAGATACCATTTCGACCAGGTCCCCCCGCCGGGCGGCAGACCGATGATGGAGAGGCTGCCGATAAAAAAGGCGGCCATGGTCACCGGCATCTTCCTGCCCAGGCCGTGCATATCCGAGATCTCGGTTTTATGCGAAGCCACCATGATTGCCCCGGCACAGAAGAACAGGGTGATCTTACCAAAGGCGTGCATACCGATATGCATTGCCCCGCCCAAAGCGCCTGCGCTGTTGGCCAGCAGGGCACCAACGGTGATGTAGCTGAGCTGACTGACCGTGGAGTAGGCCAGTCGGGCCTTGAGATTGTCCTGTTTCATTGCCACCAGGGAGGCGATGATCACCGAAGCCCCGGCCAGATAGAGAAGAAAGTCGGTGGTTGGGAGCTGGCTTAGGAGATCGAAGCCAAAGATGTAGGTGCAGACCTTAAGGACACTGAAGACTCCGGCCTTTACCACGGCAACCGCATGCAGCAGGGCGCTTACCGGTGTCGGGGCAACCATGGCCGCCGGCAACCAGCGGTGAAACGGCATGATCGCCGCTTTTCCTATGCCGAAGATATAGAGCGGCAACAGCACGGCAGCAGCGAATATCTGGGATTGGT
>JBPCUV010000382.1:0-2994 GCA_051010975.1 Desulfocapsaceae bacterium | reverse complement strand
GGTTTTACCCCACTCAAGAACAAGTTTTCCGTCATGCAATACGATTACGGCGGACGAACCAATCTCTTGTGCATAGAGCATGGCTCTTGACAACCTGTCATGAGACCAGTCTTCTGATACCGGGAATGAATGTTGGAGCGAAGCTAAATCCTGTTTGATGAATCCGCTTTGTTGCTGTTCTTGAGCGTATATATTCTCAGGTGTGATGAGCAGCAGAACCACGAATATTATGGTTGCGCAAACGCCCAAACAGATTGGGCTATATGCTTCAGTAATATCGATTCTTAGCGTCATTCAATAAAGGCGAGTCTGGGTGGTAAATAAAACAGCTAACCTGCCATCCATGCGCATCTCTATAGTTGTAGACGGGTCTGTTCGATTCGCAGGAAAAATATAACACTCAATTATTTTGTTGGGAAGATGTTTCCCCCTGCAGCCTGAACTTGCAGGCTGTTCCCGGACACGAAAGTTGTTCCGGTTTATCTATGATCTGGTAGGGGGACACCATTCGCCAAATAATAATCACAGATGGGCGATGAAAGTCTCTACTTCTTAAATGGTGGAGGTGGATGGAGCTTGAGTTTACGAAGCCAGACCTAAATGGGTCTAATTTGCTCAAATTTCGTTCAGTCGAAGATAATGAGCTGGAAGGTTAGTTCTCAATTAGATGACAATTTTATGAGATTGACTATGGTTGCTGCAAACGGCAACGTAACCTGGGGCCTGAAAAGATCTGCCTGATGAGTGGAGACATTCGATTTACGAAGAAGTGGCCAGGGCTTACTTTGTCGCCAGCCAGGAAGATTGAATCATTTAGTTTGCCCTGACCAAGAATGACTTTTGATGAGTTATCTGGTTATTTTAAATATACCGAATCTTTTTGGGTAACAGTTGATCAACAATCTGTGGCTAAGGATTAACCGGAACAGGGGCAGCATCAGCAGGTCGATCTATTTCTAAACTCATACACAACATGGCGCCTAATAAGCCATGTGAAAAGGATATTTGATGAATCAAATCTTGACAGATCAATTGGAAAAACTTCACAACAGCGGTACCCATCTGCACCTGAGCGGGGCATTGCATGGTATAGAAAAAGAAGGTCTTCGGGTAGATTCCCAGGGAAATATTTCCTTAACTCCTCACCCCATGGAGCTTGGTTCTTCCTTAACAAACGGGTACATCACCACTGATTTTTCAGAGTCCCTTCTCGAACTTATCACGCCGGCGTTAACCTCCCCCGCAGCAGCCTTGCATTTTTTAGAAGCTATTCATCAATACACCTATTCGCATCTTGGCGAAGAACTTATATGGGCATCAAGTATGCCGTGCCGGATAGAAGACTCTTCATCGATTCCGATTGCCCAGTTCGGTACATCCAATATTGGTCAAATGAAACATATTTACCGAGTCGGACTTATGCATCGCTACGGTAAGATGATGCAGAGCATCGCCGGTATTCACTATAACTTTTCGTTGCCAGATGATTTCTGGAACGGTTATCAAGAGCTTTTGAATAATCAGGATTCAATGAAATCTTTCGTATCGTCCGCATATTTTTCGATGATAAGGAACTTTCGTCGTCACTCCTGGTTGCTCATGTTTCTCTTCGGGGCATCTCCTGCGCTATCTCGTTCATTTTTAGGCGAAGAGACGAAAAATCTTGAACCTCTATATGATGATACCCTCTTTCTTCCCTATGCCACTTCTTTGAGAATGAGTGACCTTGGCTATTCAAGCACCGCGCAATCTTCACTCAAGATATGCTTTAACCAGCTGAAAACATATACAAAAACGCTTGCCGAGGCGATGAATACCCCTCATCCGAGTTACGAAAAAATAGGCGTCTTTGTTGATGGTGAGTACCGTCAACTCTCCGACACCGTCTTGCAGATCGAAAATGAATACTACAGCGACATAAGGCCGAAAAGAGTTCCCGACCTGGAAGAAAGCGCATTACAGGCGCTGAAAAGAGGTGGGGTGCAATATATAGAAATCAGAAGTACGGACGTCAACCCATTGCTCCCGGTGGGTATCGATCTGGAGCAGGCAGCATTTATGGATACTTTTCTCATAGGTTGTCTGCTCATGGGAGATGAATTCATCAGTCAGGAAGAATGCAGGATCATCGCCGACAACCATAAAAAAGTCGCGACCAGAGGCAGGGAGCCGCAGCTACTTTTGTCCGGCCTGAAAGGCGATGTTGCCCTAAAAAGCGAAGCTCTGCAGCTCATCAATCAATTCGGTCTCGTTGCAGGACTTCTCGATCAACTGCACAAAACTGATCTTTACAGCCGATCAATCAAGGCTCAACTAAACAAGGTCGAAGACCCATCGCTCACTCCATCCGCTCAGGTCGTTCAATCTCTTAAAACGTCGGATCTGAATTATAACGAGTGGGTACTGGAGACAAGCAAGAAACACAAGCAAACCTTTATAAACTGTCCCCAAGACATAAAATTACAGGAACAGCTCTCAATGGAATCGAAAGATTCGGTTGCTAAACAGTCGCAAATAGAAGCAAGCGAATCAGTGGATTTTGATACTTTTATGCGCATGTATCGTACACGAAACCCTTGACCAAAAAGCCGAAGAAGAAAAATAATAGGATAATGTAAGTAGCTAAAACAAAATGAATAAACAGGTTGTTACGTATACAAATAACTAAGATCTCAATTAGAGGACTTGAAAAATCAAGATCTTGAAAATGGCAACCTGAAGATCCCAGTTACTCATCCGAGAGGATATCGTGCGTTACGTTGTCAACCACGACCGGGCTCTCAAAGTAGGTGACCGAAGGATCGGTACCATATTTTTCCTGTACGAAAGCTTTCCAACTCTCGGTGTACATCGCCTCAGCTTCGGCTCGGGAGTTCCAAAGATAAATTCCGCCAACGGTGTTTTCGTCTTCCGAGAAGATATAGACCTTACGGATAAGACCAGGTACGTCCTGGTATTTAGGCGCCGTACTCAAGAAAATGGTGCGTGCCTCTT
>JBPCUV010000381.1:0-5854 GCA_051010975.1 Desulfocapsaceae bacterium | reverse complement strand
CAGCACGACCGCATCCATTGGCTGGGCCCGGATCATCTCCTCGGTATCGATGGCCATGAGGTTGCGCAGAAACATCGAGGTCGGATAGGCAAATGACTCGTGCAGGGAGATGGTCGGAAATTCTATTGGCAAACCTCCGGCCAGCATGGTGCCGCGTTTTACTGCCGCTATCAGATCCGGAACGGTGGCGTGACATGGATTGTAGCCGCTATGGGTGTTGACGATACCGATGATTGGACGGTCCAGGGAATCGTCGGTATAGCCCATGGCCTTGATAAAAGCCGTGCGAAGATAGAGGGAGAATTCTGGGTCACCATAATTGGTGAGTGCGCGCCTCATACCTTTCATACTTTTTGGGATCGAATTCATGGTTGTCTGCTCCACGAGGAAAATAGCCGATAGGCGGTGATGCTACGGAGAGATTTCGTTGCCAGCGACATATGAGGTAACGACCATAGTATCCTGCCACAATAGTTTGTTATCTTCAAGCGTTTCGCCACGTCCATGCGTACATATTGGGACAATCATTTTTTTTTGGATTTTGAGGTCGTGGGCTAAGTTGAACCATCGCCTAGTAATCTGACTGATCAAGTGCTGGCCATAGATGCCGACAGAATAAATTGTATCGGCTAATGTGATCTGCCTGGCTAGCATCACAGCTATTTGGGGCAACTTTTTGAAGTCTCAAAATTTGTCGTTTTAGGTGCTTACTGGGCGTGACTGTGAGTCTTTTGAAACGGACTAAGTGGCGCTGTTTTGAAGAAGCGGCGGATTTCCCTTGCCTGGCAGATCGGATTCAGAACTCGAGGATAACTGTTATCGCTTCGTTGCTCGCCACTGTGATATCTGGCTGTTCAGAAACGTAGCTGCGGAGGCTTTGAGCACTTACCACAGCGAGTGACAAAGTTTGCGGGACTAAATTTGATGTATCTCGCTATGTAGACAAAGCCGCGCTTCATTACATAGGGCTACGGGACGATTCCGCCCAGTCCCGCAAATCAGGGATGAGCTGCCGGGGCTGCTACTCCTTCTTGGGTGACTGATCGAGATACCACTGCATCGGGTCGAGCAGTTCGAATCCGAGAGCCAGCAGTTTCTTCTTAATCGACATCACATTGTTAGTCAGTAAATAGGGGAAAATAGCCCGTTTTTCGGTGTCCCAGTCGCGGGCGACAAGTACAGATCCCAGCGAGACATTTTCTTCATAGGCAATATCGACGATCTTTTTGAGCTGCCCCGGCTGTTCGTTGACCAGAATGCAGAGCAGGGTTCCCGGTTCCTCTATTCCCATGATGTTAACGAAAGCGCGCAATAAGTCACGGGTCGACATGATCCCCTTCAGATGCCCCTCTTCGTCCACCACCGGCAGTGCGCCCACCTTTTTTTTACCTATCATCAACAGGGTGTCCTGCAGGGTGTAATAAGGAGCTACGGTCATCGGTTCGGCGCTCATGATCTCGCTGATTGTATGCTGCATCACCTTGTTCAGGGTCTTCTGGTAAGATTCCTCGTCAAGAAGCGACGATGGGTGAGCGTCGCGCATATCCCGGTCAGTGACGATCCCTACCAGTTTGCCCTCCGCATCGACCACCGGCAGATGGCGAAAGTTTCCTTCCTGCATCAGTGATCTGGCCTCCGAGAGCTTGGTCTCGGGATTGACGGCGATGAGATCGGTTTTCATCATTTCTGTAACAAACATTGAAGCCTCCGCTTATATCGATAATATCAAATTTTTATCAGCATGGAGCTGGGGTTGGTTAAATGGTCATCAATTTCCGTATGTGGTTGGCCACCAGGACCGGCAGTATCTGAAGATCGTAGCCTCCTTCAAGCACCGAGACAACGCGGCCGCCGGTACTTGATCGCACCAGGTCGAATATGGTGTCGTTGACAAAATCATAGCCGTCGGTGCTCAGGTTGGTCCCTGACATCAGGTCATTTTCGTGGGCATCGAATCCGGCCGAGAGCAGCACAGCCTCGGGGGCGAACTCCTCGAAAGCGGGAACCAGGTCGCTGAGCAGCTTCTCCCGGTACTCATCATCGCCTCGGCCCGGCAACACGGGAGAGTTCTTAGTAAAACCCTCCCCGGTGGAGAACCCGGACTCAAACTCCCTTCCGGTACCAGGATAAGCGAATGACGGGTGCTCGTGTATCGAGTAGTAAAAGACTGTACTGTCGGTGTCGAAAATATGCTGGGTCCCGTTGCCGTGGTGGACGTCGAAGTCGATAATGCAGACCTTCTCGATGTCGTATTGTTTCTGCAGGTATCTTGCTCCTATCGCCACATTGTTGAAGTAGCAGAAACCCATGGCCTGATTGGCCTCGGCATGGTGGCCCGGGGGACGGATGGCGCAGAATGCGTTGGTGATTTCGTCGTTCATCACCGCATCTATGGCCTTGAGTACACCCCCCACCGCCAGCAAGGCAGTATCGTAGCTTTCACGGCAGATAGAATTATCCTGATGTTCGAAGTCGGGGAGTCCCCACAGGCAAGCCTCCTCGAACTTCATGATATAATGGATATTATGAACCGTCTCAATCCAACGCTGGTTGGCGGGTTCCGCGGCTATCTTGACCAGATCGTTCAGTAGCCCTTCACCGGCAAGTCCATCCATGATTGCCGTGAGCCGCTGGGCACATTCCGGATGCCCGTTGAATGTCTGATGCTGCAGATACCGCTCATCGAATACAAATCCGGTCTTACCCATGAGCTTCCCGTCCTTTTGTTTCACATTATAGTTTTCCTTGGTATCAAGGATGAACTCCCCTTAGCACCCTAGCTTGTGGCAGGTTGATGATCAAGATTTTTTTGCAGGGCCTGTCCGGCCATTCATTTGCTTGCCAAAAGCGTTGATACCCAATACCATGGAAGAACCAAGCGCTATGGAGATTTGCTGATCGCTCCGGGAGGCAACATGAAAAACAAATCGGGATACTGGGCAGACAACTACCAGCAGAACAGGCTGTCGGTCGACAAGGCCATCGCCATAATTCAATCCGGACAGCGGGTCTTTATCGGTTCATCCTCGGGTGAGCCCCAGCATCTGGTGAAAGGCTTGGCCGATGCCAGCCTGACGTTCACCGACCTGGAAATAGTGCGGCTGTTCAGTGCCGAGTCCACTTCGCTCTCGAGAATAGCCGACAGGTCCAAATCGCAGAACCTCAATATCCGATCTTTCTATCTCGGTTCGGCTAACTCCGAGAGTTTTAAAGGTGACTTGCGGTTTATTACCCCGATAAACCTGAGCGAGATTCACCGGCTGATCAAGTCGAGAATGCTGCCCATACAGGTGGCGCTGATTCAGGTGACACCGCCGGATGATTTCGGCTGGATGAGCCTCGGAGTTTCAGTGGATGTGACTGCGGCCGCCGCTGAGGCGGCCGATCTGGTAATTGCCCAGGTCAACAGAAACATGCCCCGGGTGCAGGGCCGTTCCAATATCCATGTCAACGATATTGACATTTTCGTCGAGTATGACGAAAATCTGCGGGCCATAGGTGAATACCCGGAGGTGGCTGCCGCACAAAACATTGCCCGCTATGTGTCGAGACTGGTGGATGACGGTTCTACCATGCAGATGTCGCTGGGGGCCACCTCGGATGCCAATATAGCGGCCCTGTTGGAGAAGAATGACCTGGGAATCCATACCCAGTATGTCACCAACACCATCATGAAACTGATGGCCATGGGAGTGGTCACCAATCGGAAAAAGGGATTCAACGAAGGTAAGATCATTTGTTCCAATGCCATCGGCACCAAGGATCTCTATGATCTTCTGGACAACAACTCGGCGGTGGAGTTTCACCCGTCCAAATATGTCAATGATCCCAGGATAATCTCCCAGAACAACAAAATGGTGGCCATGAATATAGGCAAGGAGATTGACCTAACTGGTCAGGTGGCCGCCGATGCCCTGGCCTACAACAATTTCTCCGGTGTTACCGGAATCGTAGATTTTTTTCGCGGCGCCTCCATGTCCGAGGGCGGCAAGTCGATCCTGATGCTGACCTCTACCAGAAACAACGACCAGGAGAGTCGGATCGTTCCAATGTTGCACCAGAGTGCCGTGGTGCTGCCGCGCGGAGAGGTGCAGTACGTGGTGACTGAGTTTGGCTCGGTGAACCTGTTTGGTAAATCGATTCAGGAACGGGCCATTGCCCTGATCTCCATCGCCCATCCCGATTTTCGCGATATATTGTTTGACCAGGCCAAAGATCTTGGCCTGCTTGGCCCGGAACGATCGCTCAGAGAAGAGATGCATGCCATTTACCCGCTCTATCTTGAGGAGACCCGATCGATCAATAGGCGGGAGATCACTTTTCGACCAATAAAAGTGACCGATGAACGCCCACTCCAGGAGCATTATTACGGCCTGGACCAGATCGACGTGGTCTCTCGGTTTTTCCATGAAAAGACCAGCTTTGTATCCAAGCAGATCGAACGAACCTTCATAATCGATTACAGTCAGGATCTGACCATCGTCGCTGTCGAGGGAGAATCTGGTTATGAACGGGTACTGGCCGTCGGAGAGTACTATACAAATCCTGAAACCAATCTGGCTGAGATCGCCTTTTCCGTCCAGAAAGAATGGCAGGGGCGGGGATTGTCCTCGATCGTCATCAAAAAGCTTGCCGAGGCGGCAAAAGGCATCGGCATAGCCGGTTTCTCAGCCTATACATCCAAAGACAACGAGCGGATGATCAAGCTTTTTCACAGCCTTGACTATGAGGTCAAGATCACAAGTGAGGGCGATATGATCTATCTTGAGGCTCGGTTCCCAGCTTCCGAATAAGCGGTTCGGCACCTCGCCGAGTTATCCCGTTTGTGCTCGATCTTTTTGGAATGACTTGAATTTAAGCTGGTATCGAGATAGAATCTCTTGAATTCTTATTGACTGGGGAGTTTGTTTTTTGGGACCAGGGGTATGTAAATGAGTAACTCAAGAGATCGTCGCGCCGCGTTTCGCATGGACGTGTTGTCGAAAGCGGTGTGTTTTTTAAAAGCCGACGGGATAGTTATCAGCGGGCCAATCAGGGATATCTCGATTGCCGGCCTGTATGTGGAAACGCATGAAAAGCCGGAGCCCGGCGGCGGATATGATATCGAAATAGTGCTGAGCGGCAAATACAGCCAGATGATCCTTGGTTCGATGACCGGTAAAATTGTGCGAACCGATGACCACGGGCTGGCCATCACCTTTGATCAGCGATTTGAGTGGTTTGCCATGGTGCCGCTCTATTTCAATACGGCCACTGATTATTCAGAATGACTGGTTGTAGATTTTCAGTCTCTTGCTCTTATGCAGATAAAAAAGGGGCGCTCTTCTTGACCGGAAAAGCGCCCTTTAGTTTTTAAATCCTGCTGGTCACGGAGCCGAATTGAACTTACGCTCCCATTCATATTCCCTGCCTGTGACGCTGTCCTCCATCCGCCGGATTCGGCGGTCCAGATCGTTGAACTTTTTTTTCAGCCGTTGTGCGGCACTCTGGGGTGAGTGGGCGTAACTGTCATAGAAGTCACGTTCATCATCGTTGGCAAAGGATTGTGCCGCCTCTGGCTTCATCAGCAGGGCGGCCACTAGATAGATGCCAATTACCGGCCAGAATCCACTCAGCAGAAAGATGATGACCATGATGGCCCTGACCCAGAATACCTTTATATCGAAATAATCGGCTACTCCTCTGCAGACCCCCAGAATCACTCCGTTTCTTGAGCGGTATAGGCCCTTTTTATTGTTGCCGAAGGTTCTCATCTCTTGTCTCCATGTGTGTCATGACCATCCATCAGGATGGTTTCGAGCGCTTCGATCCGCTGCTCCATTTTTTCCAGGCCCCGGTAAATTTCCTGGACCAT
>JBPCUV010000380.1:0-4628 GCA_051010975.1 Desulfocapsaceae bacterium | reverse complement strand
AACAAAATCTTTGAAGTAGCTCACGTCTTTACAGGCGTTTTGGAGGGTGAACTTGTGACCGGTAAAATCACCCTGCAGAAGGGGGGGAACCATTTTCCTTAACACCCCGCTGTCGGCACCGCCGGATGACATGACCCGGTAGAGCGCCTGTCCGTCGACTCCCGCCTTGAAACACATGCTGAATCCTTCGGCGATCAGTGCCGTGTAGCCGCAGGAGATGAAATTATTGATTAATTTTGCACTGTGACCAGAGCCGGGCGGGCCGAAGTGGACGATGTGTTCAGAATAGCAGGACAGGATCGGTTCTATTTGTCTGTAAATTGACTTCTCCGCTCCGACGAGACTGTTGAGTCGGCCCGCTTCGGCATCTTTCGGAGCCCTGGTAACCGGAGCATCAACAAAATGCGCGCCTCTACCAGCCAGATCTTCGGCTATCCGCCTGCTCAGCGTCGGATTGCTGGTGCTGCAGTCTATCAAAACAAAACCAGGCCTGCAGTTGTCGAGGACCCCGTCTTTGCTATAGACAAGATCTTCTACCTCTTTTGCACCGGTGACACAGAAGAAGACGATATCGCTGGCAGCAGTGAGTTCCGCCACACTGGCAGCCTCCGAAGCCCCAAGAGCGACAAGATCATCAAGCGTTTTTCGGTTGCGATGGACGAGCCCTTTGAGCGGGTAGCCGTGCTTCAGAAGATTGGCCGCCATACCGCTGCCCATCATACCCAGACCGACAAAACCGATATTTTCTTTCATGCGATCTCCCTGAAAACCGGGCTTTGCATCACGACATTGAACAAGCGAGCAAAAAAGCTTCTTTCAGTGCCCTGACATTGGCGATACCCTGGCCGGCTATGTCATAAGCGGACCCATGGGCCGAGGTGGTCACCGGATAGGGTAGACCCGCGTGTACGGTAACCCCATGATCAAAGCCCATGAGCTTCATGGCGATCTGTCCCTGATCGTGATACATGGTGACAATGGCGTCATATTTACCGTCCCTGCCCATCAGAAAAATGGTGTCGGGAGGGAAAGGCCCCTCGACGTTGATTCCCTGTTGCTGGGCCTGACGCACGGCCGGTTCTATAATATCGATCTCCTCGTTGCCGAACATACCCCCATCGCCGGCATGGGGATTGAGCCCGGCGACGGCGATTCTCGGGTTGCTTTTGCCGCTTGCCTTCAGGGCTTTGTCAAGAACCCTGGTGGCAATGAGGACCGATTCCTCACTCAGCAACTCGCTCACCTGACGGTGCGAGACATGCGAGGTTGCCCTCGAGGTCCAGAGACTGCCAAGTGTGTTCAGAAGACCGAAATCACCCGTGTGGTCGAGAAGATCGAGAAATAATCCCGACTCGTCCTCGTGGGTGAGGCCCGCCTGGTGCATCGCCTCTTTGTTGGGGGGCGCAAAACACATGGAATCAACCCGTCCCCGGGTACACAATTCGATACCCTGGGTAAGACAGTCCAGTTGATATTTCCCGGACGCCTTGGATACCTGTCCTCGCTCGGAAGTGTCGCCCTCAAAGACTGGATTGGTCAGCAGTATCGGAGAGTCGTCAGAAAACAGGGAGTCGGTGATTGTCTCAGCAACCCTGAAGTCGAACTTTACTTTGCCTATCCTCATACCCTCTTCGAGCACATCTTTATCGGCGATGATGACCAGGTTGGCCTGGGCTGAGGTCTGTTTCTCACCAATCAGTTTGGCGGCGAGTTCCGGTCCGATACCGTTGGGATCCCCCAGTATCAGGGCAATTTTGGGTTTATTCGTAGTAGTCATATACTCTATCCATAGAACAACTTAACAAGGGTTAGCGACACCGGCGGAAAATAGGTAACCAGCAGCAGTACGAATACAAGTACACCAATAAAAGGAATATTTACCTTGGTGGTTTCCCAGATATCCGTCTTGGCGATCGAACATGAAGTAACGAGAACACTCGCAACTGGCGGGGTCTGCTGGCCAATGGCGATATTCAGGGTCATGACAAGGCCAAACTGAATCGGGTTAATCCCCAATTGATGGACCAGTGGCATGACGATGGGTACGATCAGGATGATTGCCGCAGCTCCATGCAGAAACATGCCAACCACAAAGAGCATGACATTGAGCAGCGCCAGAACCATAATCTTATTGCTGGTGAAACTCATCATCCAGCTGGCAAAATGCTGGGGCACCTGCATCTCGGTGAGATACAGACCAAGGACCGCCGAAGTGGCTACCAGGAGCATTACCACCGCAGTCTGGACGACACCCTCGACCATGGCCTTGCGCAAATGGGTCCAATTGATCTCCCGATAGATAAAGCCGCCGATGAGCAGTGCGGCAACAACGGCCAGTCCGGCTCCTTCGGTTGCGGTAACAATACCGCCGAAAATACCGCCCAGTATGATCACCGGCAGGGTCAGCGCCCAGCCCGCCTCCTTGAAGGCAGTCCAGAGCCGCTTCAGAGAAAATGCTTCTTCCCTGGGCAAATTGTACCTGACCGCATACCAGTAACAGAGTCCCATCATCGAAAAACCGCCCAGAACGCCAGGTATGATGCCGGCGACAAAAAGCTGGACAATCGAGGTGTCGGACAGGGCGCCATAAATAATCATGGCGATTGACGGAGGAATGATGATGGCTATGGAGGCCGAGGACGAGGTTACGGCCGCAGATAGCTCAGGCGAGTAGTTACGGTTTTTCATTGCCGGGATCAAGACTGAGCCGATGGCCGCCACATCGGCCACGGCAGAGCCGGATATCTCGGCAAAGAACATCGAGACACCGACATTGACCATGGCCAACCCGCCCCTGACAAAGCCAATCAAGGCTGAGGTGAGGTTGATCAAGCGCCGGGAGATACTGGTGGTGTTCATCAAGGCCCCGGCCAGGATAAAGAGCGGGATTGCCAGCAGGGGAAAGTTCGTGGCCCCGTCGAACATCGTCAGGGCAGCGTTGTAAATGGAATTCGTCCCCTTGGTCGTCACCATGCCGATCAGGGCAATCGCCCCAAGGGCGACCGCGATCGGAACATTGATGAGGACGAGAACGAACAAGCCAATAATCAGGAGAGCGGTAATCATGACTGGCTGGCCTCCTCGATCGCTTGATCTATCATCTCTTTTTCATAGTCGACGCCAGCCATGGATTTTCTCCAGGCATCAGGAATCGATAAAATCTCAGCAAGGATAAACAGGGCCGCCCCGATGGGAATCACCGACTGGGTAAAACTCAGGTGCACCCAGCTCAGACTCACCAGAGTTTCATCTCCGAAAACACCCAGAATATACCAGCCCCCATAACCGATGACCGCGAAAAAGCCTATGACGACCGTTTCTGCGATGATAAAAGCTATGGCCCGCAGCGGTTTTGGCAGGGATAGGAAAAGACCGGGAAATCCCAAATGTCCGCGATGAATAACGGCGAGTGCTGATCCGTAATAAGTAAGCCAGGCAAGGACGACCGAGGCCACCTCATCATACCAGATCAGGGACTGTCCGAGAAAACGGAAGACCACCGCCAGGACCACTATAGATGCAAGGGTAATCAGCAGAAAAATAGAGAAGATTTCCAGAATCCTCTCCAACCACTGTTTTATTAAAGTAACCATAACCGGGTCCCGCCAGAAGGGCTTGTATGACGACTATAGAATGATGAAGTGAGCGCCCGGCAGGAAAAAGCCGGGCGCTTGTACAGATCGAGCGACCGGTGTATCAGTCAGCCTGTTGCATGGCGAGGTCGATCATCTCTTTTCCGCTGGCAACCTCTTTGGCAAACTCCTCGTAAATAGGCTTGGAGGCTTCAACAAACGCAGCGCGATCAGCCACATTCACTTCCATACTCTCGCCCAGTTTAGTGCGCAGAGACATGTCGTCTGCAGTACCGGTTGCGTACATCCAGCCCTGTACGTCGACAGCGGTTTTTTCCAGAATCATTCTTACATCTTCAGGCAGTTTAGCCCATTGATCTACACCTGCAGTGAGATAGGACGGGGTGTAGACATGGCCGGTCACCGACAGGTATTTCTGTACTTCATTGAGCTTGGCCGCATAGATGTTGGTGTAAGGGTTCTCCTGGCCATCGATGACGCCGGTCTGCAGGGCTACGAATACTTCCGAAAAAGACATCGGGGTAGGATTAGCGCCCCAGGCTGAAAACATTTTGACGCGCCAGGTGGATTTCGGAGTTCTGATTTTTACGCCCTTGAGATCGTCGGGTGTGTTGATCGGTTTGACGTTGTTGCTGATATGGCGAATTCCGTTCTCCCAGAAACCGACGACTTTGTAACCTTTTTTCTCGATTGCCGGAGCGATCATCGGCCAGAAGACCTTATGCTCGATTCTATTAAGATGAGCCCGGTCCTTGACCAGAAACGGCATGTCAAACAGACCGGCTTCAGGGGCAATCGAGGACATGATGGAAGAAGGCATCGACAGATGTACGGTGCCTAGCTTCAACTTCTGCATCAGGTCTTTGTCTTTGCCCAGCTGTGAGGAACCGTAAAAAGTAACCTGGGCTTTGTCGCCAAGCAGCTCGTTGGCACGCTTGGTAAATTCTTCAGCGGTGATGTGCTGGGTTGAACCAGGCTTGGCGCTGATCGCAAAAACGATTTCCAGGGCTGACGCTGATTGAACCATGGTGCCGA
>JBPCUV010000379.1:0-3718 GCA_051010975.1 Desulfocapsaceae bacterium | reverse complement strand
AGGATTAGTTTATAACATATATCCCTCTCGGACGTTGCCAAGAGCTGAAAAGATCGAATTTCTGGCGTCTGGAACCTGTTTACAGATGTGATCCAAAAGCGAGCGAACCGTCTCACGCCTGGAATCATCACCGATCGGGCAGTAACTATCGACCGGAGACAGATCAACAAGTCGGCTGATCTCAATGATCTCGTCCTTTTCCAGGTAAGAGAGAACCCTGATCAGCGAGAGCCTGCCCTCGAAAAGATCCTGCCGGGGCAACATGGTCGAGACGTTACCACTGTAGAGCGCATTGATCATGAATGTCTCAATGAGATCATCTTTATGGTGCCCAAAGGCAACTTTGTTGAACCTTTTCTGTCTGGCCAGTTCGAAGAGCTGGCTACGCCTGTTTCTGGCACAGACATAGCAGGTGCGTTCCCCTTCCACTTCCCAGCCCTCGACAGCAACGAACGGTAGCCCAAATCTTTCGAGCTGCTCGCCGATCCTTTCAACCGGCGGCCGTCCGCCTTGCTCAGGGCCCCAAAAGCCGTTGTCCACATAGACAGCCTGGAGCTCGTAATCAATCGGGGCCTTAGAGCGCCATACCTGCAAAACCCAGGCAGCAACCAGACTGTCTACGCCTCCGGATACCGCGACAAGCACGCGATCACCGTCCTCGAGCATCTGCCAGTCGCCCATTGCCCTGCCAATTTTCCGGTTGTATTTCGAAGGCAGCAGAGACAGCTTCATCTGTTATGATCAACCACGAACACAAACACCCGCCTGGTAGCGAACCAGACGGGTGTTGATCTTTAGTTCTTGATCCGAGATTACAAATAGGGACATTGCGCTACTTTTTCGTCGACACCGAGGGTGACTAGTTCTTCGACAGTGAGCCATTTCAGACCGTATTTGTGAGCCGACATGAGATTGCTCATGAACGACGCTTGGGTTTCATTGAAAGTGGCGGACCAGATCACACTGGCGTCAGAGGTGTCGAAAAGCTTCATTGAAAAGGCCACTGAGGCTGGAGAATCAACCCCGTAGTTACCGCCGACCCGCTGCACATATCGAGACAGGGTAGTCACTAAAACTGCATTGCATTTCAGTTTCGAGCGGATTGATCTGAGCAGGGCTACCTGCGCCATCTCAGTTTCAGGCAGCAACGAGGTCAATTGCCGCTGGGACAAAAACCTCACGTTGTTACGCCCTTCCAAAGCTTCCTTGAGCGCCTGGTCCAAATACCCCGCGCCCTTCTCAAGATTTGCAGCACTCTGGTAAGTCGGCGCATTACTTGACTGTGGATCAGTCCCAACCGGGAATCCACTATTGTCATTTCTTCTCATGTCTTCCTTGACTTCCAGTTCCATTTGCAGGGCACTGTTCTCTCCCTTTGCAGCACTCTGATCGGTGGAGCTTTTATCCGATTTAAGATCAACCATCACCGGTAGCGCAATAATACAGGGTACCTGCATTTTGGCGGCCTGCTTCTCTTCTTCGGTGGGCAGCGGTTGTTTGCTGCTGCATGACACGAAAAGAACGGCCGTGGCCGCCAACATCAACACCTTGCTCCAACTATTCACCATACACCTCGATTGCAAAGGTTTCGGGTTTCATCCGCTATAAAGAACCTTTTGAGGACAGAACGGCACTGGTCCCTTCCCTTCTTGTTGTTGCTTCGTTGACCGCTCGTCCCAGCGCCTTAAATGCTGCTTCGATGATATGATGCGCATTCTCGCCATGGATCAGATCGACGTGAAGAGTCATTCCGGCATGCAGGGCCAGCGCCCGCATAAACTCTTTGGCAAGAATGGTATCAAAGGTGCCCACTTTCTGGTCGGATAGATCAACACCGTAATGCAGATAGGGCCTGTTGGAAAAGTCAACCACTACCCTGGCCAGGGTTTCGTCCATGGGCACATAGCTGAACCCGTAGCGGTTGATACCTCCCTTCTCGCCCAAGGCATTAAAGAAGGCCTGACCGAGGCAGATGCCGATGTCTTCGACCGTGTGGTGATCATCAACATCCAGGTCGCCGCTGGCCTCAATATTGAGGTCAAACGATCCATGAACGCAGAAAAGAGTGAGCATGTGATCGAGAAATCCCACCCCCGTGGTGATCGAAGTCGTACCCGAGCCATCGACGGTTAGAGTGAGCGATATGTCTGTTTCGGCTGTTTTTCTTCTTATGTCCGCCGTACGAGAGCTCTGTTCTTGTTTCATATGGGTGCCTGGAAAAATTAACTGCTGTTGAAAACCATTCGATTTAACTACTAATAAACATTTTTAAACATTGTTCATATTTATCATACATCGGCAGATCATAACCATCTTTTTTTCACAGTTCTATCGATTTGAAAATCTTGCATTATTTCGAAGATGTACTATTTTTTCTGTTGACAATTAGCCCGTCCTTTATTAAATGTCCTCCTGTTTTGATAAGCGAACTGAGCGGGAATAACTCAGTGGTAGAGTGCAACCTTGCCAAGGTTGAAGTCGCGAGTTCGAATCTCGTTTCCCGCTCCAGATAAACAGACCAAGGTTCGGCATAGGTCGAGCCTTTTTTTATTAATTTGAGGTACCGCATGAAAACCTATCTTGCTCCGGTAAACGAGATCGAGAAAAAATGGTATGTGGTTGATGCCAAGGACAAGATCCTGGGACGCCTGGCGACCGAAATCGCCTCCCGTCTGCGTGGCAAACACAAACCGACCTTTTCTCCTTTCATCGACAATGGAGACTTTATCATCGTCACCAACGCCGATAAAGTGCAATTGACCGGGAACAAATGGGATGACAAAAAGTATTATCGTCATACCGGCTACATGGGAGGCATCAAGGAAACCACCGCCAAGGATCTTCTAGTAAAGCATCCTACGGACCTGGTCACCAATGCTGTCAAGGGAATGCTGCCGAAGAACAAGATCGGCCGAGCCCAGTTGAAAAAACTAAAAGTCTATGCCGGTGCTGATCACCCACACAAGGCCCAGCAACCAGAAGCACTGGAAATTTAATTACGGAGTTCGAATCATGGCCGATCGTTTCTACGCAACCGGAAAAAGGAAAAAAGCTGTTGCCCGTGTCTGGATCAGTCCTGGATCTGGGAAAGTACAGGTCAACAAGATGTCTGCTGAAGACTACTTCGGCGGCACTTTTCAAACGCACAAACTTGATAAGCCCTTTGAAGTAACTGAGACCAAGGAGCAATTCGATGTCATGGCCACACTGACCGGCGGCGGCAAGTCCGCCCAGGTTGACGCCCTGGCACACGGCATCTCCAGGGCCCTGCTGGAAGCCGATGCGGAACTCAGGATCCCGCTTAAGCGTTCAGGCCTGCTTACGCGTGACCCGCGAAACAAGGAAAGAAAAAAATATGGACAGAAAGGCGCCCGCGCCAAGTTCCAGTTCTCGAAGCGTTAGATACAGCGCACAAGATATGGTTTGCTGCTCTGTATCTCGGATACGGCAGCAGAACCCATCGCAAGGGGATGGCAGATATTCTGTTATCCCCTTTTATTTTGTAAAAAAATCAACCTCAAGGACCAGCTATGTTGCGAGCAGCCATTGTCGGAGCATCTGGATACACGGGCGGCGAACTTGCCCGCCTGCTTTGTATTCATCCATCGGTCACCATAACTGCTGCCACCTCCAGGCAGTATGACGGACAACCGCTTTCCCAGATCTTTCCCCATCTCAGAGACAGGATCGATATAACCTGCCGCAACCTTGGCACCGA
>JBPCUV010000378.1:0-10245 GCA_051010975.1 Desulfocapsaceae bacterium | reverse complement strand
ATAAAATCCGCATCGAAACGAGGGAGATTCAGCATTTGGGTGTTGTGCCGACAAGCGCTGAAGAACGATCGATTTGACCCGGTACTCTTCAAAGTAAAGTCATATTGAGAAAAAACTATGTGTATCGACGATTTTTCTCGATTTTTCTTGTGGTCCAAGGGAAAATAATTGACGAAACCAGTAAATATGACGCATTGGGACCAGTAAGTAAAGATCCTGACCCAGAAATC
Organism: Desulfocapsaceae bacterium; assembly: GCA_051010975.1. GTDB lineage: Bacteria > Desulfobacterota > Desulfobulbia > Desulfobulbales > Desulfocapsaceae > JABDQA01. The sequence continues at coordinate 10,015 of JBPCUV010000378.1, read as the reverse complement.
AGATGTAAGTCTTCCACCCATTGGCTGTTGTTCTATTTCTACCTTTCCCGGTTTTGTCGCCCATAGTTTAGAAGAGGGGAATAAAACTAACCCCCATCTTTATGAGAGATTCACCTGATCCTAACCAGCCGTTTTCCGGCAACGTTGCGCGAGACTCAGAGCGAATTCTTTCTTGGCGGTGAAATGTGACAATAGATGGCTAATAATTATAATGAAGAATAAGCGGCAACTTTCAGCTCCGGCTGGCTTCAACCATACATTTGGGAGATAGCATGGATTCAATAACGATCTTCAAAAAAGCTTTGGAATATGAGAAAAAAGTAAGAGATCTCTATTCGTCTGCCATCGAGATTATTGATGACGAGAGGGGAAAACAAATTTTTAAAACTTTAGCGGATGAGGAGCAATCCCACGTTGATTTTCTGGAGTACAGTATTGAAACACTGAAGGATAAAGGCATTGTCAGCTTGAAAGCTTTTAAAACTTCCATTCCCGACACCGAAGACCTGCTCAAAAATATTGAATCGATGAAAATCACCATACCAGAACAGATGTTGGGTGACGTCAAGAGAGTTCTCAGCAGTGCGCTTAAGCTGGAAATTGAAACCACTGAATACTATCAGAAGGCCTCTGAGTCAGCAGAAGGTGATATTAAAAAAGTGCTGGAGAAATTTATAATTATCGAACAACGCCACACCGATGTTGTTAGATTTGAACTGGACTACGCGTCAAACAATGGTTTTTGGCTTGGCTTCCCTGAAATAAGCATGGAAGTAGGGTGAGCCCTGGCAGCCACCGCGACTGCAGAGCGGACAGTTTTAACGCCTGTAGAATTTAGACCTGGATTCAGAAGAGAACGGCGAAAGGTTCGTACAGTATATTCCAGACCACAAACAGCCAGACTACCCCGCCGGCAAAGATTGACAGCCTGCCATGATAGAGACCGACAGGAATGAGGATAACACTCAGCACGGCCATGCTGTAGAGAAACGAATTCTCGAAGTTTGTACCGCCGGCTAATAAAAATATTTTTGCCCACAGGTATGCTGCCAGCGGGGGAGAAAGTGCAATCAGAATGTTGGTAATCATTTAATCCTCTGGTTGGTGTCTTGCTAAGGTTGCTCGCTATGATAACCTATCAAAGCAATATTGCACCCCAATTAGCCGAAAATCGTCCGGGTTAACTACATATCAAAGGAGAGTTCCATGAAAACCGCTATAATCATCCTACTGCTTTTGACCCCTGTCCTTGCTTTGGCACAGAACACCGGGGGGATGAATCAAGGCAATATGCAGAACATGATGCAGGTGATGCAGCAGGTACAGGAATGTATGGCCGGCATCGATCAGGCCAAGCTTCAGGAGCTTCAGGTTAGATCTGAGAAAATGAGCAAGGAAATCAAAGGATTGTGCAGTAAGGACCAACGTGATAAAGCCCAGAAGACAGCGATCTCCTTTGCTAAGGAAATTGCGTCCGACCCCACCCTGAAGCAGATGCAGAAATGTGGTGAAATGGCCCAGGGGGCCCTGCCGATGATGGGAACCGTAGAAACCTTTGATGAAAAGGAGTATGCCAACAAACACGTGTGCGATGAATGACACGTCAGGACCGGTCAGGTTTGCACCAGGCCTCAGACGGTTTTGTCTGACCAGACGCTGAATTCGTTTCCACTCGGCTCGGTAAAGTGAAATCGCTGTCCACCGGGAAATGAGAAAATTGGTTTGTTGATCTTGCCTCCTGCGGCGGTGACTTTTTGCAGGGTGGCCTCGAGGTCTTCGCTGTAGAAAACTATCAGGGCCGCGCCTTTTTCGGCCTGCGACTTCAGCTCAGACTGATAAAATCCTCCATCGAGTCCCTGATCAGCAAAGGCTGAATAGGTTGGGCCAAAATCCTCGAACGTCCAGCCGAAGGCCTGCCTGAAGAACTCTTTGGTTTTTTCAAGGTCGACCGCGGGAAACTCGACATAGTTTATCTTTTCATGATCATGCATCACATTCACCGATGAGCTTGAGAGACGATTGGGCCGTCCGTCAGGGTCGTTTCTGGTTGGTATTCAACGGGTTACGGCAGATCGACAATTACCGTTCGCCCCCCATAGCCATGAACCGAGTCATGGGCCCGCACCGTTACCGTGGTCATTTTCTCGGGCAGTTTGACCCCTGAAAGTCCTCTGGTAAAAGGTTGCTCACCAACGTGCGGGTGGGCCAGAACCCGGGTCGCCAGCACCGTACCCTGATCATCCACCACGTCCCACTTGTCAGCATAATGGTTCCATCCCTCGTCAAGGTGTTCGACGGTAACGGCAAAGTCATAGGTTGCAGCTGCTCTTTTCTCCACCTGCACCTCAATTACATCGGCTTCTCCAGCGACTGCCGAAGGGCTCGCGTACAACAACATCAGCCAGGCTGCAACCAGGGACTGCGTCATCATTTTCATGGTGGTCTCCGTTCCATGGTTAAACTTTTTCTGTCGGCGTAAGGCAGCACCCAGGGTGCACCGTCGTCTTCTGCTTCTTTTCTTCGGTCTTACCGGTAATTCAGGCGTCGAGATCAATGTCGGCATCCTCAACAGGTGAAATGATATGCAGTTGATACTTCAGCAGCCGTTTGCCGGGGTTGGTCTTTCTATAGATTCGCAGAATGCCGAAGATCGGCGTGTCGTTCAGCTGGGCAAAGGCATCCGCCTTGTGCGCCTGCAGTTTATTTCGCTTGAATTCACTCTGTAACCGTTTGTTAAGTGCTTCGAATGAGAGGGTGGCAAACTCCCCGAACTCGCCAAGACCCAAAATCCTGGTCAGGCCGGTGAAGCTGTTCTTCTTATAGCGGGTGTCATGACAGATGATGATATAGGGAGGATAAAGTATTGATCCCTCAGCTGAGAGCGTATTCTCGCGAGCCCGGTCCAGGTCTTCGATGAACCGCTGGCCCTGTTTGACTGAAAAATTCAATTCAGTCTTGTTGTAGGCATAATACATCGGCGGTTCAATGAGACCGACCGAGATACAGGTGCTGATCCTGGTGCGTGCCCCATACGGCGGCTTCATGTAGGTGGGGCAATGGCTCTTGATGATATCGTCGGAACTGACTTCAAGCGACATGGTAGAGCCGATTTTCTTTGACCGACGATAGGCTGCTTTCTTGTAGGTGAAAATTCTGCGGGCGGCCCGTGAGAAAAAACCACCATCAAGATTGATTGCCGGTGCAATGCCGTCGGGGTAGAGCAGGGTGGCGTTGTCGTTGCGCATTGCCGTTCGTATCTTCTTTCTGAATAGCTGCGCCGATATGGTCCCGTAGGAATCGTATCTGATAAAGCGCTCGTCCACATCCTGGTAGATAAGGCCGCCGGGAATAAAGATAGCGCCCTTATTGTCGAAACTGCCCGTCGCTCCCTCCTCGTAAACTCCCGGCATCGATCCCTGTTCATGCTGATGCAGCATCTGATGAAGCGTGTTGAAACGGATGGCGATGATCTCCTTCATCAGTTCATTGTCGAGGATCTGTTTTTTTGTAGTCATTGGCCTTGTAGAATATGAGTTACATCAGAAAAACCGGCTCCGGGTTCTCCGACATCTGGGCAGATGCTGTCTGCTGCGATGCGTATGAGACTCACTCTAAGCACTAATTGATGTCGGTTTAACTTACTGAAACATATCTTTTTCAGCGCTGCTTGTTGACGCAGGTGATGGTCAGGCAGGCAATTATTCAACTATATGAATTAAATAATAAAAATCGACTGCGGTGGAGATTGGATCAGCTTTTGGCTGATAGTTACACAGGTTGTGATGTTAAAGATTGTCTCCGCCATGGCTGCGATTGTGCTTATGGTAGGGCAAGGTAGAATATTTGATCTGACAAAAGGTTGAGGATTGTTAAGGTCCTGGCGGAACCCATGCCGGAATTACGCCTGCGATAGCAGGAAGGAATAGCAGATGGATGGTTACGATGTTTCGGTTGAGCAACTTTCCCAGCTCAACGTGTATGACGAGCAAGGAGAAAAGAAGGGGCTGTCGGAGCTCTGGGCTGCCCAGCCGGCGGCAATGGTTTTTGTCAGACATTTCGGCTGAATGCTGTGTCGTCAGCAGGTTGCTGAACTGACCGAGTATGAGGCCGGGTTTGTTGAAAAACAGAGCAGACTGGCCGTCATCGGTCCGGGAGAGGCTGCGCATCTAGTAGATTTCAGGAAGGTTACCGGATACCGCTCGGACCTCTTTGCCGACCCTTCCCGGGAGACTTTTCAGGTGTTGGGATTTTCCTCGGGCATCACCAAATTGATCGGAATCAAACCGGTGCTGAGCGTCTTTTCAGCCATAAAGTCCGGTATCCGTCCTGGATCGTTGCAGGGTAATGCATTGCAACTGGGAGGAGCGGCGGTAATCACTCCCGGCAACGAGATTCGCTACCTTTTCAGAGAGAGTAGGGCGGGAGATCACCCGGATGCGGCAGTGCTTCTCGAGGCAGTCTCAGACGTGGCTTGACAGTTCTGATTCCCGGACTTCAAAAGAAGGTGGAGACTCCCTGGAGCCGGTTCGGGAAGAGAGTTTATATCTCCTCTCTTCGGTATGGGGGAGGCTTTGAAAAGTCTCCGTTGCAGGGATTATTTTCGTTTGTGGTATTGTCTGATCCGAAGAATGCCCTTAGTATTATAAGAAGTATCCATCACATCAGGCTGTACCCCCCGACGTGGATGTACCTGCCTCAGAAAACCTTTGCTTCAGGAGGTGATTATGAGCAAAACCGATCCCTTCATGAGATTGTGGAATTTCATGGAACTCTCCGAGAAACAGCGGATTATGCGGCAGTTTCTCAATCAGCACGGCGACCATTTCAGCAAAGATGATTTCGTCAGGTTCCTGGCCCTGCGCTATGATGGCACTAATCTGGATCCCAAGCAGAGGCGAGACAATCTGAGCAGCCGTGACCAGCGCCACTGACTAGTAACGTCATCGCGCCTGTGAAATTGCTCCCGGACAGTATCGGACTTGTTCGCTTAACAAGCAGACTTAAGAGGTGATTATGTATACAGCAAGAAAGGTCTTGAAACTTTGGGGAAAAAGCTCCGAAGCAGATCAGCGGAGATTGAAATTGAAGTACTTTTCCGGGCTGAGTGCCCGGCAATTCGAAGATGATTTTGTCAGCTTTCTGGCTAAAGAGTTTAACCTTTACGGCCAGGAAAAGGGCTCGACCAAAGGTCAGGAGTCTCTCAAGTAGTCAATTGGAAGCCATCTTCTTTCTGGCTGCAGCGCTTCTATTCCGAAGCAGCAGTCTTATCATTTCAGCCTCATCCTTAATTGTAATTACCGCAGCAGTATCAGCGGTATTCCGTCTGCTGGACACAGAAAAACTGCATCTCTGTTCGATCCGGTTCAACACCCAGCCCGGGGGTGGTCGGAACACGGATTCTGCCATTATCAAATACCAATTTTGTCTGGTACATCTGCTCCCGCATCGGGTTGTCTGAACGGTCGGTTTCCAGCAGTGGAGGCTGAACCTCGGCCCGTCCCGGTTCCACATAGGTGGTGGCCAGAAAATGGGTGGCACTGGCCAGGTTGAGCATTGTCCCCCAGGCATGAGGCACCACGTTGATGCCCATCGATGAGGCAATGGCGCGAATTTTCAGCGCCTCGGTCGGGCCGCCGCAATAGGCCAGGTCCGGTTGGGCTATCTGCACGCCTCCTTTGGCCAGCAGATCCTGGAATCCCCATCTGGTCTGTTCGCACTCTCCGGTGGCAACGGCAATATCAATCTTGTCCGAGAGTTGGCGGAAATTGCTGGTCTGCGAGGGCGATAGGGGTTCCTCGAACCATTTGTAACCGTGTTCGTCGAGCTGTCTACCGATCTCTATGGCTTCAGGCAGATCGTAGGCGTGGTTGGAGTCCGCCATCAGCCTGGTACCGGGGAAGGTTCGACGCATCAAGCCGATAAGAAGCTTGTCGAATGACATATTCTTGCCGATTTTTATTTTCAGCGCCGAGAATCCATCATTTACGTATCCCTGCGCCTCGTCGACAATGATGTCTACCAGCTCGGTTTCGGAGACCTTGCGAAAATACATGCCGGTGGCGTAACACTCCACTTCATCCCGCAATCGGCCACCCATGAGCTCCGAGGCGGAGACGTCGAGAATTTTTCCTTTGAGATCGAGCATTGCCATATCCAGCCCGGATATTGCTCCCATCATCACTCCTTTGAGAGAAAAGTCGAGACCGGCTCGCCAGCATTGCTGCCAGGCGGCCTCGTTGCGAAGCGGATCCCAGCCGATAAGCAGCGGTGCATAGTAGGAGTTGACCGCGGTCTGGGTAACTTCCGCCGGTCCGTAACACTCTCCCCAGCCGCTTGCTCCGGCATCGTCCACCACTTCGATGATCAGGGCGTTGCGGATGTCATAGTGCCATTGGGAAAAACCAAATGGATCCTCGAGTTTTTGAGACAATCTGTAGGTTCTGATGCATTCGATCATGGTCCAGCCTCCTCTTGATTTCCACCGCAGCAGCCATTCAGCAGTTCAGGCCAAACTACAACCATTGCGGCTCCTTTTCAATGCTGGGTGAAAGCAGGGGCATGAGGGGATGAATGAGGACCAGCTAACGGACGCTGCAGGGAACCACTACAAAAAAAAGGGTGATGCAGTTTGCGGTCTACATCACCCAATCGGGAGCACATCGTATGAAAAAACAATGTACTACAATGTGACAGTAAACATGGTGAAACGGAAATCAAGTGAATCAGCTGTATTGTGTTAGGCGGCACGCATAAGAGAAGCATTATGTACCCGATAAAATTAAGAAATAATTAACTCAAAAAAAAGTGAAGGATAAGATTCGTGCTGGAGGAGGTTGAAAGGTGTCGAGGACCGATGTAAGATTTTTGTCAGACATTCCGCCTATACTCCTTCTAAACGTATGACAAGGGGGAACTATGGATTGGATGACCAAGCTGCAGGTCATGAAGTACTGGCATGTGCAGAGCGAGCTCAAACAGCGTGCCCTGGTAAAGGGATATCTGGCGACTCATCCTGGAATTTCCACCAGCGACGATTGGCTTCGATATCTGGCGGGGATGTTCGGCATAGGCAGAATGAATCCAGGCTATCTTGATCTCAACAGTCTGGTACACTGACCTGCGCACCTTTCTTACAGCTGTCTGGCAGTTGGGGACAAAGAAGCATAAAGGCCCGTGAACAGGCGTAGAGCAAACTTATTACAGCTCTCAATAGATGATTGCCAAACAACTCAGATGGCTGGCTGCAGTGGTGCTGCTCATTTCGGCCCAGTCCTGTTCCGATCGGGCCTGGTTTGAAGGATTCAAGGACCGTGAGCGGAGCCGGTGTCATCAGCTCATCAGCCATGACGACATAGAATCCTGCCTGAGACAGGTCAACTCGATGACCTATGACGACTATCAGAGATCTCTGAAGAAATAGTTTTTTCTCAGACGGAATCAGCCTCTTTAGCTCGTCAGACCACATCAAAGAAATGCGCCCAGCGATGGTTTCGGCGGAACGTGTATATCTTCCCAGCCCCATTGAATGGACCAAAGTGTAAAAAAAGAGTGCGATAATTCTATAACGAATTATATTGTGCATATGAACGGAAAGCATAGAAACAACGCCAGCGGCCTCACCGAGGTCATACTCGAGAGTATCTCCGATGGGGTGTTCACCGTTGATCACCACTGGCGGATCACTTCTTTCAACAAAGCTGCCGAACAGATCACCGGAATAAGAAGGGATGATGCGCTGGGTTGTTATTGCTGGGAGGTGTTTCGGTCGAATATGTGCGAGGGAGATTGTGCGCTCAAGAGGACCATGGATGACGGTAAATCGTTCGTCAGTTCCTCCACTTCGATTATCAACAGTGAAAAAAAGTTAATCCCCATCAGCGTATCCACCTCGCTGCTGGTTGACGATGAGGGCGAAGTACTCGGCGGAGTGGAAATCTTCAGGGACCATAGCCTGGTTGAGGAACTGCGGCGCGAATTGAGTGGAGCGTTCGGGATCGACGATATGATCAGCCAGTCGCAGAAAATGCAGGACATCTTCAGAATTGTTGATCAGATAGGTGAAAGTGACAGTTCGGTATTGATTACCGGTGAAACCGGAACCGGCAAAGAGTTGATGGCACGGGCAATTCACAATCATTCTCCCCGCCGGGATCAGCCCTTTATTACAATCAATTGCGGGGCGCTGCCGGATAGTCTGCTCGAATCGGAACTTTTCGGCTACAAGGCCGGCGCTTTCACCGATGCCCGCACGGACCGGCAGGGATTGTTTGGTGCTGCCGGCAACGGTACGATACTGCTCGATGAAATCGGCGATACCAGCATGGCTTTCCAGGTGAAATTGCTGCGCGTACTCGAGGAAGGTGAGTATACGCCGTTAGGAAGCACGCTGCCGGTCAGAACTGATGCCAGGATAATCACTGCCACCAACAAAAATCTCGAAGAGATGGCGGACCGGCAGGAGTTCCGCCGGGATCTTTTTTATCGTATTAACATCATAACCCTGGCCCTTCCTCCTCTAAGAGAACGCCGCGAAGACATTCCCCTGCTGGTCGATCGTTTCATCGATAAGATGAATCGGCGCAAAGGCAGGATGGTCAGCGGTCTAAGTGGTGAAGCAGCCGATATTCTCGCTTCTCACCACTATCCCGGCAATATCAGGGAGCTCGAGAATATCATCGAGCACGCCTTTGTACTCTGCCAGAATGGTGAGATCAAGCCGGATCATCTGCCGGCTTCATTTCTTCACCATTCAGCCGCGCTGCCGGTCCAGGACGATCCAGCTGATTACCGTTCGGCGACCGCTGCCAGTGAGAAACAGACGATCATGAAGGCGCTTGCCCGCACCGGCTACAATAGATCAGCTGCGGCCGCCTATCTTGGTATCCACAAAAGTACGCTGTTTCGAAAGATTAAAAAGCTCAACATCGTTCTTCCGACCATAGACGGCCGCCGCCGCTCACCCTGAACAGTCGCATCACTGCGACCCTGCTCATCTCCTAGCGTCGCTATCGTGCGACGGTTTCTGCGACTCTACCTTTCTTCAGGCTTTTTGTACCTCCTCTAAGATATTTATATTGCAAGACATATTTACAATATGACCATATGCACATAAATGGCACTCCCCTTGCAATTCTCTGGGTAACCAACAAAGAGGATGAGCTATGAAGCGCTTGAAAGTGGCAATGACCGTCTGGGGAAATCGAATATCTCCGGTATTTGACTCTGCCCAGACCATACTGCTGGCAGATATCGAGGACGGGAGAATCGTCGGCCGGCGGCGCGAGTTTCTGCCCCGAATGGTGGCCCCCGGGCTGGCACGGATGGTGGCGGAGAAAGGAATCGATACCCTGATTTGCGGGGCGATATCTGAGCGTCCGTCCCAGATTATCAAACAATCCGGCATCAAATTGCTGTCCTTTGTCGGCGGCAACGCCGAGCACTTCCTCGAGGCCTATGCAGAGGGTGGTCCTCTGGAGCTTTTTAGGATGCCCGGTTGCTGTAACAGAGGAGGAAATCCGGTCAGCTTTAACGGATCGGTGCCGAAGGGGGTAGAAAGCGAGTCATGAAGAACAAGCAAAGTGGAGCAAGAAAGAGCGGTCAGGATCAGCGTCAGCGGTCTTATTGCAGCCATCAAAATCTTGGACAGCACCGGGGCCGCAATTGTGAGTACCGGCACAGTCAGAGATCGGCTGCCAGGCAGCCGGTGATGTCGATCATCTCATCTGTGCTTCTCGGGATACAGCGATTGGCGCAGCTCTCCCAGCAGAAGGTAGCAATGATATCGAGAAAATCCGAGCTGCTCAGCAACGCTAATGCGCAGACGGGGAAGCCGCCGCTGGAAATTAAGCCTCTCGAAGAAGGGGTTAAACAACTGGAAGAAAGAAACCCGCAACTGACAACGAAAAATGAAAAAACTCAGATTACTGCTGTTAGGCAAAGATAACACAGCCCTTGCCGATCTGGAGCAGGCGCTGATCGACAGCGGGCAAATCAAGGTGACACGTATGAGTTCTCC
>JBPCUV010000377.1:0-3930 GCA_051010975.1 Desulfocapsaceae bacterium | reverse complement strand
CATTTTCGGTCGGCATACTCGATGGCATCAACCGTACAGTAGGTCTGACAGATCCGGCAGCCGGTGCATGTTTCGTTGTCAATTGCAGGCATTATTCTTTCCTTTAGTGGTTGTTGGTATGGGCTCGGATGGAGTCTGCCATTCCGTCTTTATGCGTTATCCTTGGGCAGCTCACCAGCGCGACACGGTGTAGAGCGAGCTTAGGTCCTCGAGCATCTCCATGGAGCGGTAAGGATTGTAGATTCCGCAAGCGCACGGTTTAGCCAGGGTAATGCTGCCGTTCCAGGTGTCGAGCTTGCCAGCCTTGACCCTTCGAATAACATCCTCGACCAGGTGCGGGGAGATCATCGCGTGGCCGCACATCGTCGTGAACTGGCGAATCTCCGGCGGTGGCAACCCTTCGGTGCCTCCGTGAATTCCCAGTGAGAGATTAATGGTGTGGGGGGTAAGGCCGACCTCGGCGGCGACCTCGCGTACCTTTTCGATCAGGCCACTGACAACTATCGAGATGCCCTCATCCGCTTCTTTAAAAGCCGCCAGCAATTCCCTGAACTTCTCCCTGCTGTTAAACACGGTGAAGACCCGACACCCTTCCTCGATGCTGTCAAGCACCTCGTCCGGGTCCACGCCGCTGTACAGGTTTTTTCTCAGCGTCGTGGCAATCATGTTGGCCGGACCGACCTCATAGACGATCTCCACGAGGCGCCTTACCTTCGGGGCACACCCCTTGTAGTTGTAGCCCCGGGCCGGATAGATAAAAACTACATAGTCCTTGTCCAGCGATTCGGTGGTTCCTTCACGGTGCAAGCTGTGTGTCATGGTCTCCTTATTCGGTTACTTTACCGAGCCCCATGTTTATTTTCGCGTTTGGCCTCCAGTTGAATCCTTCCGACTCGATGGAGCTCAGCACGCCTGGTGGAACTGTCAGGCCGGGCTCCAGCATGGTCACGACATCCAGTGTAAAGACGGAGTCCAGTTCCGGGATTACTTCCCTGATGGCTCGCAGGATATCCGGCAGCCGCTCTTGGTCGATACTCATTTCGATGATCGCGCTCAGCACCCGTTCATTAAGTAGTTCGGGCTTGAGATCGCCGGTCTGGTGGTCGAGAATCATCGAGTTGATAGGGTTGTTCGGTTCGATTTCATGGATACCGTTGCGGGCCAGTACCCGGGTGATTTTCTGGATGTCCTCGAGTCCCATCCCAAGCGTTGGACGGCCGATCTCAATCGCAATACCAACCTGGCCCGGACCGCAACGCAGCGTCACATCATTGGTCTTGGATTCCTCAGTACCGCGCCCCTGAATACCCGTCACGGCATGGGTCGAAGTCGGGTCGCTGAAGTACTTCCTCAAGGCGCGTGGATATTGATAAACATCTGCAGGTTCTCGAATTGCGTCGACCGGGCAGATCTCACTGCGCAGGCAGGTGCCGCATTCGAAGCAGAGCTCCTGGTCGACAGTAGACCGGTAATCATCAAAATGAATTGCTCCGGCTGGGCAATATGGTTGACACCTGCCGCAGCCCACGCAAACATCTTTGAAAACGATCATCTGTCACACTCCTTGGGGCGGCAGGAATACGGCCCGCCGGTTAAGGTTGACACAACTTGCCGACATCTTGGCGAATGTCTCAACACAGGGTACGAGCATCTCAGTGAAATCCGTTTCGATGCGTTCACCAACATTCATCATCCAATGCAGCTTTCCTGCGTTAGTGATGTCGCCGACCAATGATCCTCCGACGATCTTGCCATCGAGATGATAAAGCTCCCGGTATACACCAGCTGCGGGGTTCGCATGCACACAACGCTCAGCCCCTTGCACTGGAATACCGAGTACGACGAGGGAGAGGCCGTGCAGATTCATCGCATTGACCCGGGATAGGCAGGACAACGAGGCCGGGGCCTGTGAGTAAAGGTTCTGCGCAGCCAGCTGCCCTTGTACCGCAGCTTGGGGCCAGGTCCACGGAGTAAAGGAGCCGTGCTCGACAATGGTAACGGCATCACCCGCTGCAAAGATATTCGCATCCTCGGTCTGCAGGGTTCGACGTACCTCTAGGTTCCCTTCCTTGAGCAGGCCTGACTCTTCAAGAAAAGTGATCTCGGGAACCGATCCTGCCGCCATGAATAGTGTTCGGCAGCTCAGCCATTGGCCGCTGATCTTGACTGCAAGGACGGATCCTCCCTTCGATTGAATATCTTCAATGGTGCTGCCCAGCAGCAACTTCACCTTTTTTCTCAGCAGATGCTCTTCTACCAGATTTGCCGCCTGGCTGGACAGTGCTTGGGGGAGCAGGTGATTCTCTTTCTCAACCATGGTGACGGACATGCCTTGACCAGCCAGATGGGCGGCCGTCTTCACCCCGACCAGTCCGCCGCCGACAATGACAACCTCAGGGTGTTGCGGCAGCCAGTCCCGGGCAGCCCGGGCCGTGGTCAGGTTTCGCACTGGAAAAATACCGTCTATTCCTGTACCTTCGCAGACCGATGGAACAATCGGCCGACCGCCCGAGGCGATAATTAGCCTCCGGTAGTGAATCTGGGACCCGTCGCTCAGCGCCAAGGACCTGTTCTCTCGTTGTACGCTCTCGACCCTTACCCCAGAAATCACGCGAAAATGCGGATCATCCAGTTTCTGCCAGAAGAACAATTTGTTCTCAGGCATGGTGCGGTTCATGAATTGGGGAAGTAGAGTGCGGTAGTAGCCGACATCACGCTCGTTTTCGACAAGGGTAACGCTTTTTTCCGGACATGATTTGCGAAAACTTAACGCCGCCTGCATGCCGGCAACGCCACCGCCAATCACTACGCAATCCACAATAAAGCTCCGTCCATGGCCGTCATCCGCTTGATTGTTACGAAGTAGTGAACCAGTCCAGCAGATCCCCTGCGCCGGCTGGGTGATCAAAATGAAGTAGTTCTCCCCCGTTCTCCTCTACCATCTGTGACAGTGCCTGGTTGACAACCTTGCTGCCGTGTACCGGTATAGGTGTGGCGATACTGACCCGAAAGCCGATATAGGCTAAACCCAGGGCCATGTTAAGATCCAGAACATCCCTCATACCGGCAAAGCAGATCCCTTTGAGGCAATCGAGTCTTCCCTCCTCTGCCAATCCTTTGATTGCCAGCAGAGGCCCCTGGTCCTTGTCCAGGATCAGTGGCTGATCAATTGTTGAATCTGCCCGTGCTCGTCGGGCCATCCACAGTGCGGTGTCCCCCCAGCCTGCAATCTTCATGTTGCTATCGGTCAATCCAGCGAGCAAGTCGCCTGCAAGGCTACCTAACGGCAGGTGTGGGGTGTCGGGTCCGCCAATCAGGGCGATCTGATCCGCAGAGTCATTTACTGCTGTCTTCGAAAACAAAGCGGGAGACATGATTACCCGAGTCAACAGTCCGGCGGGAACGTCGGAGAATAGATCCGGGTGTGGCGATTGTGCGGCCCTGGTCCGGGCCTGCGTAAGTATGTAGTTAGCGTCTACCGTCTGATCATCCACTACGACCGGTACCTTCATCTGTTCGCAGAGCGCAATAACCCCGGGATCGGTTCCCGGGCCTGCAACCAGTAGATGGATAGCGTCGCTGCTCAGCAGTAACTCGGCTTCACCCGAGGTCACGCCAATCGGCATGAATCGGCCATCGAGCTTTAGCCAGTCGCCCAGGGAGACAAGAGCAGCAGATTGCGTAGGCTCATTAATTCGCTCCTGCTCCAGTGTCTCTATCAGTAACTGAGATGGTCGACCACTGAAACCTATTCTGACTGGAGCTTCAGGAATGACGCCGTAACCTGTATTGCACTCCAGGGGGTCAACCTCTGGAGAAGTGCTGGACTTCTCGACCAGTGCCAACGTCAGTAGCCCGAGTCGTAAAGCTTTCTGCAAGAATTCTTTATGGCTGAAAGAAGAACGCTGCAGCAGGCATGTTGCTTCGAAA
>JBPCUV010000376.1:0-14633 GCA_051010975.1 Desulfocapsaceae bacterium | reverse complement strand
CCCCGTGATCGTTGAGTTTTTCAACCACCGTTGCATCATAAGGTGGTTTGAAGTTCTCGAGAATTTTCGAACCGCAGGTCGTCGTCACGTCCTTGGTGCAGAGAAGGTCCTTAATTGACAAGGGGATCCCACACAGCGCTCCGCCCTCTCCCCGTTCCCGGCGAAGATCAGCCTGCTCTGCTGTCTGCAGTGCCTGGTCCGGATCGAGCGAAATGAACGAGCAGATGGTTTCCTCGGTGTGCTCGATGCGCTGGAGGCAACTCCGGGTCAACTCGACGGAGGATAATTTTTTTTCGGCCAGCAGGGTATCGGCCTCGGTAATGGTCAGCTCGTATGGCTCCATGAAACTCCTCAATAACACGTAGGGCTGCCCTTCCTGCCCTGTTTGATTATCTGGTAAATCTTACCTGGATTGAAATGAATTAGATGACACGGGGAACAACAAAAGAATCTTCACTGTGGTCAGGACCGTTTGCCAAAGCTTTGTCCTGATCCAGTGAGGTCTCAACGATATCTTCCCTAAACGCGTTGGTGATTGAAAAGGCGTGAGTCGTCGGTTCGATTCCATCGGTGTCAAGCTCTTCGAGCTTGGCCACGTAGGACAGGATCATGTCGAGCTGTTCTGTCATCAGCTCGAGCTCCTCTTTGTCCAGGTGAAGCCGCGCCAGGTGGGCGACATGTTCTACTTCTTTGCTGGTTATTCTCATGGGATTGTTAGTTTATAAGGTTGTTGTGGCTGAACCCTTCTGCACCTGCTGAGACATCCAGGAATTCCGGGCCAAACCGGGAGATATGCTCACCAAAAACACCGACGATTTCTGTATCGAACTGAGCTCCAGCACAGCGATTCAGCTCCTCAATGGCCTCATCCATATTCATGTTTCGCCGATAATTTCTACTCGAAGTCATCGCATCATAGCTGTCTGCCACTGTAATGATTTTGGTTAGCTCGTCAAGCTCTCTGCCTCCAAGGCCATCGGGATATCCTGTCCCGTCTATGCGCTCGTGATGGTGGCGGATGATGAACTGCTCACGCTCCATGAATCCCAGTGGTTTGATGATATGGGCACCGACGCTGGGGTGTTCATTTATCAGCTGTCGTTCTTCGTTGCTCAATGGTCCTTTTTTCTGGATGCAGGAGAGATCGATTACCAGTTTTCCGATATCATGGAACTGGGCCGCCCGCCTCAGGACGATCAGATCCTGACTGTCGAGGCCCATGGCCTTCCCCAGCATGCCCGCATAGCTGGTGACCCGCATGGTATGGCCGGCAGTGTAGTAATCCTTCTCCTCCATAGCCCGCTGCAGACTGCTCATCAGCTGGACGGTGGCATTTTCCAGACTGTCGCTGTAGGCTCGCAGCAGCTTATTCTGTTCTTCGAGCTGCAGGGTCTTACGCCTGACATCGTCTTCAAGCGACTGCTTATATCGTCGCTCCTGCAGGACATAGTTCCTCTTTTCGACCGCCCGTCGGATCTTCACATTGAAAATGTCCAGATCTTCTATGGGCTTACAGAGAAAATCGTATACTCCCATGTTGATTGCCTTAACGGCATCGGCCATCGAGCCCGACCCAGTCAACAAGACGATCGGGATTTCAGATCCTCTACGGTTGAGTTCTTCTATGGCTTCAAAACCATTAAGATCGGGCATATGGATGTCGAGCAGTACGACATCAAACGATTCATTCACCGTCTTCAAGAGTTCCAGGCCGCCCTGGACCCCGACGGCCTGATAACCGAACATTTCAAGAATCTGCACCACTGCGTCGCAGACCAGGTTATCGTCATCGGCGACGATGATCTTTGCTGTTTTTTTCTGCTCCAACGGCATCACCCGTTCACCCTATATTCCAGTAACTGCTGGTTGTTTCGATGGCCCGCCCAATGGCATCATCTGTGTTGTGACTGTTGCGTAAACTCTCAGCCGTTTCGTCATCGAGGTAATATTCACTGTCGTCATCCGTGAGTTGTCCGCCGCGCAGCTCGGACAAAACGGCCAGCGCTCCGTCACGCTGTCCCTTGAGATTGTAGCCGCCTTCCATGGTAACCAGCAGCCGGCCCTGACAAACCTCCTCGGCAAGTTCGAGAAGCGATCTGGTCATATAGGAAAAACCTGCCGGGCCAACAGACATGGACCCCAGCGGATCGCCATGGTAAATGTCAAACCCAGCCGACACCAGAATAAGCTCAGGCTTATAGTCGCGTCCCACCGGAATGACGATATCGTTAAAAATGGCCGCATATTCGTTATCGCCAAATCCGCCCGGTAACGGGATGTTGACGGTATACCCCTCGCCCTCGCCGATACCGGTCTCCTGCAAAGCACCGGTTCCCGGATAATATGGAAACTGGTGGGTGGAAAGATACAAGACCCTGCTGCTGTCGTAAAACGAAAACTGGGTGCCGTTGCCATGGTGCAGGTCCCAGTCGATGATCATTATCCTTTCCAAATTATGGCTGTTGGCAGCATGCCAGGCGGCCACGGCAATGTTGTTGAAGAGACAGAACCCCATCGAACGGTCTCTTTCGGCATGATGGCCCGGCGGTCTGACCAGGGCGAAACCGTTATCGATCTCACCCTTCATCAGCAGATCAACCCCGGTTATCACCGACCCCGCCGCCAGCAGGGCCGCCTCGTAGGACTTTGCCGAGGTGGCCGTATCCTGATCGAGATAATCATAGCGCCGACCCGACGTTTCCGATACCCGCCTGATCAGGGCTTCCCCATGATTTTTTTCGAGATGGCTCGCATCGGCCGGAGCAAAGTCGGGAAACAAAAATTTCTTCTTGTGCTCTGGTTTTTCAATAAAGTCATAGATAACCCTGAGGCGATCGATACGTTCCGGATGATTGGGTCCGGGGTCGTGCATCAAAAACAAATCGTCCTTGAATATAGCCGTTTTTCTCATATCCTTTCCCGTGGGGTGCCTGGTTTAAACCCAAACATCAGTTACTGTTCCCCTGTTCATACCACACCCGGCCGATTTTTCTCTGTTTAAAGCAGATACGCCACCCGCCATGACTTCTCCAGTCGCTCTGGACCGATCTCAAATCAAATCCCAAGCGTAAGGGCTATAATAAAAAAAAAGGCCGCATTCTCCAAAAGGAAAATGCGGCCTTCTCATATTATTGATGAAAATCAGCCTACATAGGCACAATCAACTTGTTGGTTTCTTCGTTCCAGGTCACCACCAGATACCAGACCAGCATGGCCAGAGCAATCAAGAGCAACGTTGGACCATAACCCATGACTTCGGGCAGATAGACATACTTTCCAAGAACGCCATCAGCCTCGAACTCATAGTCACGGAACCAGGACGTCATGATAGACGAGGCAATACCAAAAAATGGCACCACGATCATCAGCTTGACCTGCCCCTCTCCGACCCGCCAAAGGGTTCCAGAGCCGCAGCCGCCGGCGAACATGGCGCCAAGGCCGAATATGAAGCCGCCGACCACACCGCTCCAGCCAAAGGTGCCGCGGATGTAGTTAATGGGCGCCAGCACTGCCTCACCCTCGGCCCGCGCAGGAACCTCATATTTGAGGATCGCAGCGCCAATGGCAACCACCAAAATCGACAGCATCACCGACCTGGCCATGGTCGTGTCCCCGGTCATATGTGGTTCACGAAACCCCTGAACCATGCACCAGCGGCCCCGCTGCATCGAATAACCCAATGCCGCGGCTATCAAAATGAGACCACTCATCGAGGCAATGTAATCGCTGTCCTCGTTGGCCGCGAACCCGTATGCAGTATAAATGAGGAACAATGTACCAGCCACTCCGAGCAGGTAGATGATCGGGGTGGGGAAGCCGATGGTTTTCGCTCCTCCGTCTCCCCAGCTGACATGCTCCATCTCCAGGTAGAGAAGTTTCAAGCCCAGCACGACGCCGAAGATCAAACCAAACATCATTGAAAAACCGTTGGCTCCGAGGTTGCCTATGGCATTGTAGAAGCCGCCCACGTTGCAGCCGCCGGCCAGAGTGGCACCGATACCCATCAATATTCCGGCAATGACGGCCTTGACCATCTCCCGGTAGGGCGGAATACGCAAAGCAAATTCTTTGCCGACGCAGGCGGAAACAAAAGCGCCGACCACGAAACCAATGCCTATTACCGACCCAGTGTTGGCCAGAATAGCCCGGGGAGCCTCCTCGTAGTAGGCAAAAAAGCCGGCGTCCGTTCCCAGTACCGAGGTGATCGAGTACATTATCCAGTCCCCCCAGTTGCGAATCGCACCAACCGCACCCCAGGGCCTCCACCAGGCCATGATCATTACCGAGAAGAAACCGACCACCAACCCGGTCACGGTCGCGTTCCACTCGGTTTCACAGAAGGCCTTGTAAAGACCTTTGGCCTTTTCAGCCAGCACACTCTGTTCACTCATAGATTCCTCCTGAAATTTCAGTTCGTAAAGAAAATTTTGTTTCCTTGCTTTACCTTTGCTTTTTCAATTTGTCAACAGTGCGACAACGTAGTACATCTTTGTTTCTACGTTGTTATTTTAGCTTCCATTTTGGTTTGACATAGCAATTTATTATGCTAAAAACTAGTATGGATGTGGTACAATACCGGGGTTCAAATTTTACTTCGTAAAGAGGGAGTAAATTCTGGAACAAAATACCCGATTCAGATGAATCATGAAACATTATCAGGAGGCTTGACATGAGTGATGTAAAACAAGTAGCAGCAGATGTAGTAGCCAATTCAGTTCTCGACGCAAAAGGATTGAGCTGCCCGATGCCGCTTCTTCGCACCAAAAAAGAAATCGGCAAACTGCAAAGTGGTGAAGTTCTGCAGGTTGACGGTACTGATCCTGGCTCGCGAAACGATATTCCCGGCTGGTGTGACCGTGCCGGTCACGAGTATCTTGGTGAGAAGGAAGAAAGCGGATTCTTCAGTTTCTATATCAAAAAGGGCTGATCTTAGCTGATATTTTTCGCCTAAGAAAGACCCCTGGTGCCCTCCAAAACACCAGGGGTCCTCTTTTAGCGGACGTCTTTAATTGCACGGACAAGGAGGCAGAAGATGGCAAAAAGTCTTGGTATTTTCGTAACCAACCCCGATAATTTCGCCCATGTGCTTGGCATTACCAAAGCAGCCAAGGCGAAAGGCTCCAAGGTAAAGGTGTTTTTTACCTGGACGGCAACACATAACGCAAAAGATCCTGCATTTCCGGAGCTTTGTGAACTGGCTGATGATGTTTCTATCTGTGTAGACAGTTATAAAAAACAGGGATATGACATCGAGGACGTTCCCCAGGGCCTGACCAGTAAAGAAATGGCAACCCAGGCGCAGCACGGGATCATTATTGAAGATTATGACTGTTATATCAGCCTATAAGGGGGGATGTCATGGAATATAAAAAAGTCTGTTTCATGTACAGAAACAAAGGTTACGCCGTAGACGGCATGCGCTCCGCCCTCGGCCTGGCGGTGGAGAATATGTATTCATACGGGGTCGTCATGGACGCTGAGATGGAAAAACTTGACGAACATGACCTTGAAAGCCTCGAGATGCTCAGAGACATGGAAGGGGATATCTATTCAACCGTACCGGCGAACGTCGAAAAGAACGGTCTTGAGTCGATCGATATAGAAGAACTTGGTGAAAAACTCAGGGACATGGACATCATCGTTCCCTACGGATTAAAATAAAGGAGGGATCATGAAAATATTAAACGTTTATCGCTCCGAACCCGATGAAACGGTTAAAAAACTGGTTGAAATCGTAAACAGGGATCGAGAAAGTGATAGTTTCGATCTTTCGAATGCCAGCCCCGATTACGACGCGCTTGTCGATAAAATTTTCGAAGCAGACCAGACAATCTGCTGGTGGTAATCCATAACCCCCCGGCAGTGCCGGGGGGTTATTTTTTGCTTTCCAGGCAGCGCACCACCAAATCATGCAGCACCGGCCGCGCTTCTTTTATTCCCGTTGCATCAACTCCCATTCTAACCCGGTTTGTCAGTAACGAAACCAGCAGCTGCTTATCCACATCTATCCAGAACGAGACGCCGGTAAATCCCAGGTGACCCAGGCTCTTTTTTGAAAAGTACCTGCCGCTGCTTGATCCTGCAGGAGATGGTAGATTAAAACCGCAACTCCATTCCGACTCCCCCACCTGAGTGAAAGCTCTTTTAAAGGTTTCTACTGAGATGGGAAGCCTGCTTTGTCGGTTATGGTAGATGTTTAAATATTCTTTACAGAGTCTCAGCACCCCTTCCGAGGAGCCAAACAATCCAGCATGACCGGCGACACCTCCCAGCGCTCGACAATTATCGTCATGCACCAGGCCTATTAACGGCCTTCTGGTCCAACGACAATGACCCGTTTGTACCCAGCCCCTGAGATTTTTCTTATCTGCCTGTGTGGAAAAAAACAACGTTTCCTCGACCCCTGCCGGTTCGGCTATATTATCTCGCCAGTAGTGATCAAGGCCAATACCCGATTTATTCTCCACCACATAACCTAACAAAATATACCCCACATCACTGTAGAGATGACCTCTCCCTGTCTCGTACTGGAGACCTTCATCAATTATATAATCGAGCAGCCACTGTTTTTTTTGGCTTTCTTCCATTGACTTGAGGCTCTTCCAATAATTTCTATGAGGGGTGAATCCCGAGCAATGACAGAGAAGACTGTGCAGATCTACCTGGCTATATCGATCATCCAACGATGTATCAAGCAGTGAATCAAGTGGTTCATCCCAGGAAATTTTTCCCTGATCGATAAGATGAAGTACGGCAGGCAGGGTGACAAACGGTTTGGTTAGTGAAGCCAGGTCAAAAACTGTCTTTTTATCTACTTCATGCTCATCATTAATCCCAGCTGTTCCGACATTGATAAAACAATCTGTAAAAGTGTCTTCTCTGTAGGTAGACACAGCCAGACTTGCAGCTGAATAAACCTTTTGAATAAGATAGTTAAGAAGACTTTTTTTTACTTCTTCTTGAATATAATAAAGCTCTTTTTCATCCACCCTTCTCAAACCATTATTCTATTGAAATTTTTCGTCTTTTCTACTAGATTAAGAGAAGTTTTAAGACATCTTTATTTATTTGTTTTTATTATAAAAAAAATCTTCTCTCTTGGTCCTTCATTCCGTTTTCAACAATTCGTCAACACTGCTTTGTTAAATAGACATTCATGAACTGTTGATAACGGTGTTGATAACTACTTTTAAACAAAAGAATCCTCTTATCAAAATCCACTTTGTTAATAAATTTTCAAACAATATAAAGATCTTATCCTTTTGATCAACAAATTAGCACCATTAATAATAATAATAACTACTTAATTATACTAAAAAAGGATACAAACCATGAGTCTAAAATGCAACGTCCAGAGAAACGATCTTATTGAGGGTTTAGGGAGTCTGCAAAATATCACCTCTAAACGGGGGACACTTGCAGTCTTATCCAATATTATGATCGAGGCGACAAGTAATGGACTGATTCTCACCGGCACAGACCTGGAAGTAGGTTTGAGACTTTTTGTTCCGGCTGAGGTGGAGACCATCGGTTCGCTGACGCTGCCATCCAAAAAAATATTCGAGATAGTACGTGAATCCGGCTCTGAAATTATTTTCCTGGAAGAAACCGACAACAGCTGGGTAAAAATACAAGCCGGGGCAAGCACTTACAATCTCGCCGGAATAGGTAGTGACGAATTTCCTGCATTTCCCGATTTTGATGAAGATAGTTTTACCTCGTTTGAGGCTTTTATCTTCTTGGATTTAATAGATAAAGTTATTTTTTCAATCGCCGGAGAGCAGGAAAATATCTACTCGCTCACCTCGGTTCTTATGGAAAAAGAGAAACGTGATGGGGTCTCTTACCTGAAGATGATTTCTTCAGATGGTCATAGACTGTCGATCATGGAGAAGGATGTTGCGATCGACGTTGACAACTTTTTCCTCAACGAAGTGACGCTGATCCCCAAAAAAGGTATCCAGGAGCTCAGAAAGTTCTGTGAAAACAGAGATACCATAGATCTCTCGTTTGAGAAGAAGCAGATGGTGGTAAGGGACGGAGATGCAGTCATGGTTATTCGTCTCAAACAGGGTGAGTTTCCGCAATACCTGGCTATCGTCGATTCGGTGTCACTTGATAATTGTATAAACATTAATAGGGTACCGTTTTTGGAATCGCTCAAGAGAATAAATCTGTTCACCGAAGATATCTTTCATACCATTCAATTGCAGCTCGACGGGCAAAAAATGGTGTTGACCTCTCAGAATGCGGATCTTGGCAACGCCAAAGATGAACAGAAAATTGACTACTCAGGAGTGCCGCTTACTCTGGGGTTCAACTGCCGCTATTTTATTGAGACACTTCAGGTAATGGAGTGTGAGACGGTGGAGGCCTATATCAGCTCGGAAAACAGTCCCTGTCTGATGAAATCGAATGATGACAAAGGATTCACAAGTATCGTTATGCCTATGCAACTGTAAATGTACAGTTCTTGAAGGCAGAGAAAATAGATGACAAAGGAAAACAGCGTGACAGAAGAATTACAATATGATGCCGACCAGATAAAAGTTCTTGATGGTCTCGAGGCTGTTCGGAAAAGACCGTCAATGTATATTGGCAACACCGCGTTTGAAGGACTTCACCACCTGGTCTGGGAAGTTGTCGACAACAGCATTGACGAAGCGCTGGCAGGTTACTGCCAGAGGATAAGGGTAACCATACACGAGGACAACTCTGTATCGGTCAAAGATGACGGGCGGGGAATCCCGGTCGATATCCATCCCACCGAACAGGTTCCAGCCCTTGAACTGGTTATGACCACCCTTCATGCGGGAGGTAAGTTTGATCACTCCACCTACAAGGTGTCTGGTGGTCTGCATGGTGTCGGCGTTTCGGTGGTTAATGCACTCTCCAGCGAAGCAACGGCCGAGGTGCGGCGAGACGGAAAAATACACCGTCAGACCTACCGTTATGGTGAGAAGGTCAGTGAGCTTGAGGTGGTAGGAAATACAGAGAAAACCGGAACAACAATAACCTTCAAGGCCGATCAGGAAATTTTTTCCGAGACCAGTGTTTATGACTACGAAACAATAAAAAACCGGTTGCGGGAGCTCAGTTTTCTAAATAAGGACGTGCGCATCTATCTTAAGGACGAGCGCAGCGGCGAAGAGGATAAGTTCCATGCCTCCGGCGGGGTGGTCTCTTATGTGGAATGGCTGAACAGGAACCGAACACCCGTTTTCAATGAACCTATTCATCTCACCGGTGAGAAGGACCAGGTAGAGGTGGAGGTATCTTTTCAGTATTTTGACGGCTATTCGGAACGGCTTTTCTCTTTCGTCAACAATATCAACACCAGGGAGGGAGGGACCCACGTAGCCGGCTTCAGGGCAGCCTTGACCAAGTGTATAAACCGCTACGCCAGCGATGATATTATTCCCAAAAATCTCAGGGAGAAAATGGGTGGTGATGATGTCCGTGAAGGAATCACCTGTGTCATATCCACCCATGTACCCAACCCCCAGTTCGAAGGACAAACCAAGACCAAACTCGGCAATTCCGAGGTAAAATCGATCGTCGAGTCCATCTGTAACGAAAAACTGACCATTTTTCTTGAGCAGAATCCTCAGATAGCCAAACGAATTTTGACCAAGGTGGTTGAAGCTGCCAGGGCCCGTGAAGCCGCCAAAAAGGCCAGGGATCTTTCCCGGAAAAAGGGTTCAACCAGCTTGTTGATGGCCGGAAAACTGGCTGAGTGCCAGGAAAAGGACCCCAGCAAACGAGAGATTTTTATCGTCGAGGGTGATTCGGCGGGAGGTTCTGCAAAGCAAGGGCGTGACCGAGCTGTTCAGGCTATTTTGCCGCTGCGCGGTAAAATTATGAACGTGGAGAAAGCGCGGTTTGATAAGATCCTGGGCAGTGAGGAAATTAAGCAGCTCATCGCTGCTCTGGGCTGTGGTATAGGCATGGACGAGTTCGATATCGAAAACCTGCGCTACCATAAGATAATAATCATGACCGATGCCGATGTTGACGGTGCCCATATTCGTACACTGCTGCTGACTTTTCTGTATCGCCAAATGCTGCCGCTTATCCAGGGCGGCTACGTATATATTGGCCAACCTCCGCTCTACCGTCTCGGCAAGGGAAAAAAAGAAACCTATTTTCTCGACGAAGACGAACTCAATAATCATCTCTTTACCCAGGCCAGTAAGAAGGTAAAGGTTGTTACCAGCGGAAAAGAAAAGGAAATCCTCGAGGGACAAGCGCTGGTTAAGGTCCTCCAGAATCTCTCGGTTTATCAGCGCCTCGTTTCCTTCCTGGAACGCATGAACATATGGGAATCGCTGCTCTACTTTCTGCTCGATAAAGATATTCGCAAAGCGGATCAATTTACCGAGAAAGATCTGGTCGAATCTCTGGTTGAAGAACTCTCAGCCGATGAGTCAATGATAGTTGGTGCGGTCAGATCATGCAGGTGGCGAGCCGACTGCTATGAAGTGGATGTGGCCGTCAAAGGAAAAGCCCAGATATCGACCACCCTCGGTCCTCAGATTCCACTTATCAACGAGTACCGAACAGCGTTGAGGTTTTTCCCGCAGGTGAGGCGGTTTTTGAGTGGGACCTTTTCTATCACCAACATGACCCCGTCTGAACAAGAAGTGGAGATGAAAGCGGAGAACTGGACCGAAATGGTTCAAATGGTTCGCAATGAATCCTTCAAGGGCAGTCATCTTCAGCGCTATAAGGGACTGGGAGAAATGAACCCGGAGCAACTTTGGGAAACGACGATGAACCCCGAGAATAGAACCCTGCTCCAGGTCAAGATAAACGATGCCGAATCAGCCGACGAAATGTTCACCACCCTGATGGGTGATAAAGTTGAACCACGGCGCGAATTCATCCAGAATCACGCACTGGAAGTAACCGAATTAGACATATAGCAACAACGAGCAGATATTATGACAACAACCACGGAAACCGGTTTGCCAGAAGATAACTCCCCTTCTGTATCCGTTGAAAAAGAATTAAAGAAATCCTATCTCGACTATGCCATGTCGGTCATTGTCGGCCGGGCTTTGCCGGATGTGCGAGACGGTCTGAAACCCGTACACCGGCGAGTACTTTATGCGATGAGGGAACTCGGAGTATTTTACAATCGGCCCTATGTTAAATCGGCCAGGATTGTCGGTGATGTTATCGGTAAATATCACCCCCATGGTGATACGGCAGCCTATGACACCCTGGTGCGCATGGCCCAGAACTTTGCAATGCGCTACCCGCTGGTGAATGGCCAGGGCAACTTCGGTTCCATGGACGGCGATGCGCCGGCGGCCATGCGTTACACGGAAGCCAGGATGACCAGGATTGACCGGGAGATTGTTGCTGATCTCGAAAAGGAAACGGTCGACTTCGTACCAAACTACGATAATTCCCAGACCGAGCCCTCGGTTATGCCGAGCAGGGTCCCCACCCTGCTGGTGAACGGATCATCGGGGATCGCCGTCGGCATGGCTACCAACATTCCGCCGCACAATCTAAGCGAGGTGATCGATGGGCTTATCGGTCTGATAGACGATCCGAATATGACCGTGCACCAGCTGTTCTCAATCATCCAGGGACCCGATTTCCCAACTGGTGGATTGATCTGCGGCCGGGCCGGCATCAGAGAGGCCTATGAGACCGGCCGTGGTGTCGTGGTGATGAGGGCCAAGACCAGTATAGAGAAGTCCAAAGACGGTAGAAAAGAGAGCATCATTATCGAGGAAATTCCCTATCAGCAGAATAAGGCCATGCTTGTTGAGCGCATCGCTCAGCTGATAAAAGATAAGAAAATTTCCGCGATTTCGGAGATCCGTGACGAATCTGACCGCCAGGGTCTGCGCATCGTCATGGAGTTGAAGAGGGATGAAATTGCCGAGGTGGTAATAAACCAGCTCTACAAGATGACCCCGATGCAGAAATCCTTCGGGATCATTTTCCTGGCCATTGTCAACAACAAGCCGGAAGTCCTGAATATCAAGCAGATCCTCGAACATTTCATTCAACACCGTAGGGTGGTTGTCTATCGCCGTACAGCTTTTGAGCTCAGAAAAGCAGAGGAAAAGGCTCATATTCTGGAGGGGCTGACCATCGCCATCAACAATCTCGATGATGTTGTCGAATTGATCAGGGCAGCCAGAACCCCCGCAGAAGCCAAGGAACAGCTCATCGAAAAATACGAACTCTCGGCCATCCAGGCTCAGACCATCCTTGATATGCGTCTGCAGCGGTTGACCGGTCTTGAGAGGGAGAAGATCGCTCGCGATTATGAGGAAATTCTGGCGGTAATCGAAAAGCTTAACTCCATCCTTAGCGATGAAGCACTGGTAATGAACATCATTAAGGAAGAATTTGTTGAAATAAAGGAAACCTACGGTGATGAGCGCAGAACAGAAATAATCGATGCGATCGATGAAATTCTTCCCGAGGATCTGATCGCACCCGAGGATATGGCCGTCACGGTCACCCACAGCGGCTATATCAAGAGAAATCCAGTCAGTCTCTATCGATCCCAACACCGTGGTGGAAAAGGGGTAAAAGGGGTAACCAATATCGATGAGGATTTCGTCACCAATCTCTATGTGGCTTCGACCCTCGATACCTTCCTGTTCTTTACCAACCTTGGCAAGGTGTTCTGGCGCAAAGTCTACCAACTGCCGCTGGTGGGCCGGACAGCACGGGGGAAAGCGATTGTCAACCTGCTGGAGCTGACCGAAGGCGAGAAGGTGGCGGCTATTCTGCCTGTTTCCGACTTCGAGGACGAACAGGACACCAAAACGATTATGATGGTTACCAAGTACGGCCGGGTAAAGAAGACCAGTCTCAAAGAGTTCCATCGACCCCTGCGTAAGGGTAAACGAGCCCTGACCATTAATGAGGGTGATGAAATAATCACCGCCCATATGCTGCGTGGAAATGACACGGTGTTCATGATTTCCAGAGACGGCATGTCGATCAGATTCCACGAGTCCGATGTCCGGACTATGGGCAGAACGGCAGCAGGTGTGAGAGGAATCAACCTCAAGGGAGACGATTTCGTTGTCGGCGCCAACGTCCTCAGGGAAGATAGTATTAAAACCGTGCTCACGGTGACCGCTAACGGCTATGGGAAACGCAGTCAGGCAGGGGATTATCGGATACAGCGTCGGGGTGGTAAAGGGATCATGGCCATTAAGAAAAGTGAACGTAATGGCAATGTGATTGGGTCCAAGGTCGTCGATGATGATTTCGAAGTAATTCTTATTGCCGACAGTGGCAAAATGATACGAATGCCGCTCGACACGGTGCGGGTCATTGGACGTACGACCCAGGGGGTCAGGCTGATTAATCTGGAGTTGGAAGAGAAGGTGGTCAGCATGGCTGTGGTAGAAATCGATCATAGCGAAGAACCAGATATCGACGAACCGGCTGATGAATAACGAGCGGGTTGCGATAATCGGTGCTGGTTCATGGGGAACGGCACTGGCTCTGCTGCTTGCTGAAAAAGGGATCGATACCTCCCTCTGGGGACATCGGTCCGAACATGTCATGGCCTTAAAAGAAGAAAGGGAAAACCGGACTTATCTGCCCGGTTTTCTTTTTCCTCCGGCTCTTCGACCGACGGAATCAATAAACGAGGCGGTTTCGGGAGCCTGTGTGATATGTCTGGTCGTTCCTTCCCATGGTTACCGGCAGGTGTTCACTCAGATAAAGGAAGTTTCCCCTAAGGGGGCGATTTTTGTTTCGGCAACAAAAGGAATCGAAAACAAGAGTCTGAAAACCATGACCCAGGTGATGGGCGAGTGCCTGGAAGAGGATGGCAGCTCCCCTGCCCCACTTGGTGTACTCTCAGGGCCTTCATTTGCCAAAGAAGTGGCGGGCAAGGTTCCGACTGCCATCACCATAGGCTGTAAAGACAGTGATACCGCACATTTCCTTCAGGGATTATTCTCTTCTGACTATTTCAGGGTCTATACAAGCACTGATATCGTCGGGCTTGAGATAAGCGCCGCCTTGAAGAACATCATCGCCATAGCGGCAGGAATTTGCGACGGACTTGCATTTGGATCCAATGCCCGGGCTGCGTTGATCACCAGGGGACTGGCCGAGATGACTCGTTTGGGGGTAATGCTGGGTGCCCGACAGGAGACTTTCTTCGGGTTGAGCGGATTGGGAGACCTGGTCCTCACCTGTACCGGGGATTTGAGCAGAAACCGTTATGTGGGAATCGAACTCGGCAAGGGAAAATCGCTGGATGCTATCCTCGGTTCCATGAATATGGTGGCCGAGGGCATAAAAACGACCAGATCGGTATACGATCTGGCCAACAAGCTTGGTGCAGATATGCCGATCCTAGATCAGGTTTACGAGGTTCTCTACCGGGGAAAAGACTGCACCACTGCGGTAAAGGATCTTCTCAGCAGAGATCTTAAAGCGGAAAACGGGTAACTATCGAGACCAGTCATTGTCTTCGAATTCGCTGTGGTCTGGTTGTTCGGGCATCTCTTCCAGCATTCTTTGTTCCAGCCATTTCATAACCTTTCCAAACTCAGCACTGAGTTCGGTAAGAACCTTGCCACGGTGACTCACCTTGTTTTTTTCTTCCATACTGATTTCGGCAAAGGTTTTGT
>JBPCUV010000375.1:0-3334 GCA_051010975.1 Desulfocapsaceae bacterium | reverse complement strand
GCGTGTCCATTGGAACCTTTTCCATGGGGGCAAGCCTTATTGGTGTTCTTAATCTCACCCAGGCTATTGTTGCCATGGCAATCGGGTGTTCGGTAATTGCTCTTGGACTTGTGATTAACGGCAAGGTCGGTCACAAGTATGGTATCCCTTTTACAATTCAGGCGAGAACCTCTTACGGGATAAGCGGAACTAAGTTGTCAGGGGCAATCAGGGCTATCCCTGCACTGGTCTGGTTTGGTTTTCAGAGTTGGATCGGTGCAGGAGCTATCAACGAGGTATTGAGGGTCTTTACTGGCTTCGATAACATTGTTGTCTGCTTTATTACATTCCAGTTTCTGCAGATTCTTCTTTCCATAAATGGTTTTAAAGGTATCAAGTGGCTGGAAAATATTGGTTCTGTCTTCATTATTCTGGCCCTTATGTACATGTTTTATTCCGTACTGAATAAATATGGAACTGAAGTTGCAGCTTCGGTTACCAATATCAAGGGAACCTGGGGACTTGAGTTCTGGAGCGGGACCACAGCATTTCTTGGAATCTATTCAACCATGATGCTCAATGCTTCCGACTATTCAAGGGAACTGAAAAGAAAAACAAAATCCTTAATGCAGGGAACGCTATACTGGTGTGGTATTCTTCCGGCAACTCTGTTTATGGGACTTATCGGGCTAATGGTCTCAAGTGGTACCGGAAGCGCTGATCCTATTGCCGTTTTTTCTTCAGCCGTTGACAACAAAGTACTGCTAGTCATCACCTTGCTTTTCATTGCTTTTGCTCAGGTAACAACGAATGTACTCAACAATGTTGTTCCGCCAGTATATGTCCTTATGGATGCATTCAAGTTAAAGTATAAAACTGCTGTAGTTGCAGTCGGCCTACTGGCCTTCTGTACCTTTCCCTGGGAGTTGGTAAAACCTGAATCAGCCATGGGCCTTTCTTTGTTTGTTCGGACCTACTCGGCATTTCTGGGCCCGATATTTGCGGTCATGGTGGTTGACTATTACCTGGTGAGAAAACAGACCCTGAACGTTCAGGCAATCTACGATGTGAATGGACCTTATAGAGGGGTAAACCTGGCTGGCATTATTGCAACGATTGTCGGTGTTATCGTGGCCTTAATATTTGTAAAGGTTTCGTGGTATGCAAGTCTTATTCCGGCAGGCCTTACCTATTATGTATTGATGCAAATCCCATCAATTGCAAAGAATTTTAGCAAAGAAAGTGTTTTTGAACAGTAAGCAATGGAAGATGTAAACCCAGGACGGGCCATAAAGACACCAGGTTGATCTTTATGGCCTTGATCGAACGGGGGCAGTGTCCGGTACAAGTCATTTTGATGACAGATAATCGGGAGTAATATTGTGGCTATTTCAATAGACAGAATCAAGCGAAATCTGAAAGATCTATCGCGCTATACTTCAACACCCGAAAGCGGTACAACCAGGCTGCCGTCTTCTCCTGAGGCAAAGGTTGCGGTAACATATCTGAGTGGGGAAATGGGCGATTCGGGGAATATTATCGGCAGTGTTGAAGGGAAAAATCCGATGCTCCAGCTTTGATGATAGCCTCTCATTATGATTCAGTAAAAGACGGTGGTGATTTTGATGGAATTGCCGGAATTGAACTGGTGAGACATTTTCGGGAAGAGTGGCCTGAATATGGAGATTTTATAAAAGCGATTGAAGTTCTTTCAGATACCATAATCGAAAACAATTATTAATGATATAGGTGATATACGATGATTAGGACAGCAGACCAAATGCGAATAGAATTTTTACCGAATCTAAAAGACGGAAAAGAAACCGTTAAGGTAATCAATTTTATCGAAAGTGATGAGGTTGAAAACAAAGGCAGGCTTTTTGGGATAAGCATAATCCCTGTCGGAGGCTCAATTGGTTACCATCAGCACGTGGGGGACTTTGAAATCTACTATATTTTGAAAGGCAGAGCCTTGGTAAATGACAATGGTGATGAGGCTGTTATAGAAGCAGGCGACATGATGCATTGTAAAGAGGGAGACTACCATTCAATTGAAAATATCGGTGATAACGATTTGCAGTATGTGGCGCTGATTTTAACTACATAATGCGTCGAAGTCCGGTTGTCTGCCGACTCGGTTGTTTTTTTACGCGATAAAATTAATGGGGAAAACATGAGCTATCCAAATGATATTCTGTCAACAAGAGCGTTAATCAAGCATGGCCGCTATGCAGTTATTCCCCCTGAAGGACTTGTTAATAATGTGGTGCCAGGAATTGAGGGTTGCAAGATCAGTATTATCGCCTCTCCTAAAATGGGAGCGAGTTTCGTTCAATACATTATAACTTATGGAAAAGACGGTAAAACAACAAAAACATTTGCCAAAGAAGTAGGAGTTGAATCCTTCATATATTGTATTGAAGGAGAAGGGTCTGTAACCGTTGGCGGGAAGAACGTGGTGTTTTCAGAAGGGGCTTATGCATTTGCTCCGGAGGGAGTCGGCCTTGACTTTGAAAACAACAGCGAAAAAGAGATGAAGATTATCCTCTACAAGCAGAGATATATTCCAGTTGAAGGATATGAAGCACGAGTGGTTTTCGGTAATGTTAATGAACTTGATTATAGAATCTATGAAGGTATGGAAAATGTTCTCATTAAAGACCTTCTCCCTACTGATCTTGGATTCGATATGAATATGCACATTCTTTCCTTTAAACCAGGTGGGTGTCATCCATTTGTAGAAACCCATGTGCAGGAGCATGGAGCATATGTGCTGGAAGGAGAAGGAGCGTATTTGCTTGGTGATGTTTGGAGGATGATTAAAAAAGATGATTTTGTATGGTTTGGCCCTTTTGTACAACAGGGTTCATATGGAGTCGGCCGCGTCAATTTCACCTATATTTATTCCAAAGACTGCAACAGGGATGTTGATATCTAAGATTTGTTCCCGGCTGAGCAATAAACAACAAGGGAGGAGAAAATGGCTCGGATGAAATGTGTTGAAGCTCTTGTCAAAGCAATGGTTATTGAAGGAATTTCCTGCGCTTTTGGTGTTCCCGGGGCTGCAATAAATCCTCTTTATGCAGCCTTAAAAAAGGAAGGTTCTATCCGCCATATTCTGGCCCGACACGTTGAAGGGGCATCCCATATGGCAGAAGGATATACGCGGGCAGCCGCCGGAAACATTGGAATCTGCTTAGGTACCTCAGGCCCGGGTGGTACCGATATGATTACCGGATTGTATTCCGCTTCGGCTGATTCAATTCCAATTCTTTGTATTACAGGACAAGCACCCAGGGATAAGCTAGACAAAGAAGATTTTCAGGCCGTTGATATCTCTACAATAGCAAAGCCG
>JBPCUV010000374.1:0-24701 GCA_051010975.1 Desulfocapsaceae bacterium | reverse complement strand
TGGCCAGGGCCATCGGGGTGGCGGAGGAGACGGCGTCAACCGCTCCGCGCCAGGCACCTGGGGCCGTCCAGCCGCTGGTTAAAATCGTGGGGAAAGAGATGGTGACAAACAGCCTACCTACCAGCGCCGGATTGAAGATGTTGTGGCCGGTGCCGCCGAAGACCTCTTTGCCGAAAAATACACCGACAAAGACACCGACGGCTACCACCCAAAGCGGTGTGGCCGGAGGGAGGATCAAGGGGAAGAGGATGCCGGTAACAAAAAAGCCCTCATGTATTTCGGTTTTCCTGACACAGGCGAAGATTACCTCGACAAGACCACCCACCGCATAGGAGACCAGAATCATCAGCAGGATGCGTGGCCCGAAAAACCAGATGGAGGCGCAGATGCTTGGCAACAGGGCAACGATGACAATGGTCATGTAGCGCTTGATATCAAGCGGGTCCCTGACGTGCGGGGCTGTCGCCGTGCGGGCCGGCGGGTAGAAGAAAATGAACTCGATGGCCTCGTAAAGCGGCTTGAGAAAGGCCAGATTTCCCCGCTTCTCGAATTGCGGCCTGAAAGAGTCGAATAAATTAGAAAGCCATTTCATGCCTGTTTCCTTGACACCGTGTTAACTAAATGTGGTGACGACCGTGGCCCGCCCTGGTCGGGGCGGGCACCCTGGCCCTCACTCACCCTCAATCGATTCAGCTATCGCCCGCTGCCGCTCAGCCCTGAACAGTTCGAGATGGTTGATCTTCGATACGCAGACATAAGAGCAGAGACCGCAGTCGATACATTTGTCAAACTCTACCCGGTAGGCATCCTCGGGCCTGTCGTTATCCAGGTACCGGTAGATGAGATGCGGGATGATTCCCGCCGGGCAGACGCTTTCGCAAAATCCACAGAACACGCAGGGGCGGGCTTCGCCGCGCAGCGCGGTGGTAAATTTTTCTTTGAAAAGTGGTTTGAAGAAGCTGGCGAAGGTCCTGGAATACGATTGTTTCGTAAAGCCTGGTTGAACAAAAGCAAGAACCTCGCGTTCCGTCATCTCTTCCAGAATGTTGAGAGCCTGGCAGTTGCAATCGAGACCTAACTGCTCATCATCGACCGTTGATCCTGTGAGCACTCCTCCGCTGACAACCCGCAGTGAGACAGAACCATTTCTGAAACCCAGATCCGAGAGCGGATAACCTATCGGCAGTTGGTGGTGACAGGGAGTATCGGCCATCGGACCACTGATGGAGATGATCCGTTTGACGAAAGGATGGTTGTCCTCGATGGCCGCCCGCGCAGCGACTACTGTCTGTAGATCCGTAGTCCAGGTCTTATCGGGATTGAGATCGTTCAGTTGTGCGGCTAAAGCAGGCGAGTCGAAAGGATAGATCTCCGGAACCTCGAAAAGTCGGAGCCAATCGGAACGTGCTGTTATTAAACTTTGGATCTGGTTCTTAAAGTCTGAGTCAGATTCGGTGCAGATCAGAAAGACTTGGACGTCCTCTAAGATCTTGCGAAAAAGGTCAAGCCCGGCACCGAAGTGATCAATCGTATCATTCAGCACGGTATTGGTATCCGGAAAGAATGGTTCCAATCTTGATACCGGGATGACAAGACACTCAGGAGTGTTTTCCGGGTCCGGGATTCTACCTGAGTCAACTCTGGCCAGTGAGGACCAGACACCAAGCCGGAGCAGGGTCTGACGCTGATCATCATCATCAATCTGCTGGACTGTACCTTCTTTGGCCGAGGACAGATTCTCCAGGGTGATGTGCCGTTCTGCAAGTTCAAGGTTGACAGTGCCATCCATTGGCGCCAGCAGGGGAACTGAGTAATTTATGGGGTCCTTGGCAAGAACCTGCCCTTTCTTAACTGCCTCTCCATGTTCCACCTGCAGGTTGGAGAAGTCGAGTGAATCCGAAAAGAGGGGAAGATACAGTACCTCTGGCTTCTGGTAAGGCGCGATACCCGGTGAGGGGGCGCCTTCGAGCATTACATTGTAGCCGCCGTCAAACGTCATAGTACACTCTTAGTCTTTTTCTGGCTGCCGGCCCGCGCAGTTATCTTAATATCCCGCGGGGATCCGAGCTGTTTACGGTTTATCAGCATAATCATCGTGTCATCGTGTCATCGTGTCATCGCCATAGAAATAAGTGGCTGCAGCACCAGCATAAGCTCTTAGCATCAGCATAAGTTCTTATCTGCTATGGAAAATGACCGAATTGGAAAAGTAAATGTGGTATGTCCGGGTACCGCCGGGTCAAGGGGAGGATGCCCCGAGGAGACGACAGAAAAGTAGTACCAATAATCAACGGACGGCTTATTGGATACGGGGCTCGGCATGAAGTACCCTGTTGAATTATTCCAGCTTGTATTCACCAATTAAGATGATGATACATCAATTACTTTGAAACAAATCAGTGTATTTATCTATTAAATCGCTCCACCAAAGTCAATAACAAATTGCAGCCTGACACATCGATCGGACCAAGGACTAAGAGCTGCTGACAGTGCATTCTTACTACATCAGTATCGCTATCCGAAGGGTTAAAACTCTTGATTTGCCTGGCAGGAAATCAAATTGCCCTGATCGTGTCCAATCGCCCGCCTGTACTACATTGTGGACGTTGTTGAGCGATTGGGGAATGGTTGGTGAGATTTAAATATTTAAATATTTCTTGATTTTAGCCTATTATTTTGTCAGTTTCTCTTCAACTTTAGTTATCTCGGGACGCAGAATTGGAGAAAAGATGAGTAATCAAAAGATGAGAGATGTTTCCCGGCCTGACCCAAACAGGTCAAGTGAAGTCGCATCTGACAGGCATAAGGTTACCAGGCGCTCGCTGGTCAAAAAAATGGCGGTGGGGACGGCAGCGCTGGCAGGTTGCAGTGCCCTGCCGGAAAAGTGGATTACCCCTTTTGTCGAATTTGGAACACTACCCGCCCACGCCACCACCAGTGGTGCGCTGGAAGCGATCATCGACGAACTGAGCCAGGGAATCGAAGAAACCGAGGCCGCTGAAGCACAGGCCGAGGCCGCTCCTGAGGTCCAGGATAATCGTGGCTATGACAATCAGGTCTCTATCCAGAATAAAGGTGCGAAAATCTCTATAGACAAAATATGGCGGGACAAGTTTGTCTTTCCCAAACTGGGACCTCAATATGGCCCCAAATTGCTGATCGTCTGGTCCGACGGCAGGGAGCTCTATGTGCCTGATTCGAAGAAAATGATCATGTACGGCAGCAATGACGAGAGAAAATATCAGCCCGGGGGACCCTACAGCGGCAACAATCCGGACATCCCCACCATGGAAGTCTACGCTGCCTTGGGAACCCATCCGGAAAGCGTCACCGTCTATTATTGAAATTTTCCTTTTCGCTCAATCTCTGCGCGCCTTGACCTTGAGTGAAAAGCCTAATTCTGCAGGTTATCATTAAGGATTCCATTACCGAAGAATCCTAGCTTCTTTTGCTCTAATTTCCAGTGAAAGAGGGTGTTCGCTTTTCGATAAAGGCTTCCTTACCTTCCCTGCCGTCACTACTCTGAGCAGCAAGTCCGCCGGCAATAGATTCCAGTGCGGTGGCCGGTTGATTTGAGGCTAGGCTGTTGACGATCTGCTTGCCCAGGCTTACCGAGACCGGAGAGGTTTTAGTGATCTGACCGGCAAGCTCCCGAGCCCTGTCCAGACCTTCTCCGGCAGGAACCAGATCGTCTATAAGACCTATCTCGAGAGCCTCTTCAGCCGGGATAGATTGGCCGGTAAAAATTAGTTTTTTAAGTTTGCTTGGGCCAATGAGCTGCAGTGCCTTCTGGGTGCCATGCCAACCCGGGATGGTCCCCACCAGTGCTTCGGGGAATCCATAGCTCGAGCCGGTTTCGCCGATGCGGATGTCTGCTGCCAGGGCGAGCTCCAGCGATCCTCCAAAAGTGTAGCCGTTGACGACACAAATGACCGGGTGGATCAGTTCCTCCAAAAGTCGGATAATACGGTGCCCGTGACGGGTCCAGGTCCGCCACATCTCAATAGGCTCAAGGGATCCCCAGTCTTTTATATCGGCTCCGACGCCGAATACACGTGGTGATTTGGAATAGATGATAACGGAACGAATATCTCTGTTGAGATCCAGCTCCTCGAAGTGAGTTTTAAGAGCCTGCATCATTTCCCAGGACAGGGCATTGAGTTTGTCCTCCCGGTTTATGGCGATAAGACCAAGTTTCTCTTCTATGATAAGCTCTATGTGTTCGTCATTATTGTTCATATTCCCGGTCCTCGTTGATGAGAGAAAGGGTGAATTTCACAGATACGTAGACTGAATATGATTTCTGACCGAAATTAGATGTTCTCGCATCGCCTTTTCGGCTCGTTCCTCGTTTCGCTCCCTCACTGCCTGAACCACAGCACCATGCTCTCTTTTGAAAGATTCCCAGTTCTCAGGGGTGATCCAATGCTGTTTCCTGAGGCACCACTCGTCGGATAGACGCATCTTGCTGATTCCTCCGTAAAGAGCGATAAGCAGAGAGTTTCTGGTGGCGATGACCAGAGTTTCATGGAACAGGACATCCCATTTCTCGTTGGTTTCCAGATCGTTTGCTTCGTGATTGCGTTTGGCGCATAGGGCAAGTCGCTCGATTTCTTGAAAAGATGCCCTTTGGGCAGCTGCTCCGGCTATCTGAGGCTCAAGCATGAGGCGAGCCTCCATGATTTCAAGCGGATTTGTTTTGCTGGTAATGATCCGAAATGACTCTGATCCCAGAGCGGGGCGTGGCCCGGCAAAGGTCCCTTTGCCTACATGGCGCCAGACCAGGTCTTCGGCCTCGAGTCGGGACAAAATTTTGCGCAACCCGCTGCGTGATATGCCGAGCTCGGCGCATAACGACCGTTCTGAGGGGAGTCGCTCACCAAGCTGATAACTGCCGCTGATTAAACGGTCGTGCAGCTTTTCAAGGGCGGTGATTGTTTTGATCTGCATAGCTAAATTGTTAATTGAAATTTTCCAACCAATATAAAACCAATACTATAATTGGTATTACTTGTAAATAGTAAATTATATCATTAATTCAGTTGTTTGAAAAAAGTAATATGGATTTGATTAGACACCAATGTTATTTTGGTGTAATTTGCTTCAAAGCGCTCAGCTTGCCAGGGCTGAGGGAAATCTAGCCACATGGTTCCAGGAGACTATCGATGTTTTCAATCATCAGCGCCCGGGAAGCGGCAGAGTTTATCAATGACGGTGTCACGGTTGCAATCGGCGGCGCCGGCGCCGGGCATGCAGTTCCAGATCGACTGATGCAGGGCCTGGGGGAGCGCTATGAACAAACCGGCGGTCCTCGCAAGATCAGGGTACTTCATCCTTGCGGCATCGGCGATAATGATAGCCGGGGAATGAATCACCTTGCCCATGAGGGGTTGGTTGATACAGCCATCGGCGGTTATTGGGGGAATGCCCCTAAAATGGTCGCTCTGGCTCTTGAAAACAAAGTGAAGGGCTATAATTTTCCCCAGGGGGTGTTGGGCCATCTGATGCGGGCAATTGCCTCCGGCAAACCGGGAATAATAACACCGATCGGTCTTCACACCTACGTAGACCCTCGTCTGGAAGGAGGGAAGCTCAACGATATCACTACCGAGGAGCTAGTGGAAGTGATTGAGATCGACTCCAAGGAGTACCTGTTTTATAAATCGATACCCGTCGACGTGGCTTTTATAAGGGGTACCACGATTGACTGTGAAGGCAATCTGACCATGGAAGAGGAGGTTGGTACTTTTTCTATGCTCTCCATTGCTCAATCAGCCAAGGTGAACAATGGAATCGTTATTGCCCAGGTGAAACGGACCTTTGATGGTCATAGCGACCCAGGCCAAGTGAAGGTGCCTGGGATTTTTATCGACCACGTGGTGGTCGAGCCGGAACAGGAGATGACGTTTTTGACTGCCTTCGATCCTGCCCTGGTGAAAAGGGACGTGGACTATGAGGCTGAAGAACTGCGACTCGAAGGGGTCAAGAGGGTCGTCAGCCGCCGGGCTGCGCTTGAACTGCGCCCCGGCATCTATGTTAACCTTGGTTACGGGATGTCCGACGGGGTGCCGATCGTGGCCCAGCAGGAAGAGATCACCGATGAACTCGTGTTCATGATCGAGCAGGGCGCCATAGCCGGGATTCCAACCACCGGATTAAACTTCGGTGCGATGTTCAATCCGACCGCCATCGTTGATGATGTGTATCAGTTCGACTTTTTTCATGGAGGAGGGTTGGACATGGCGTTTCTGGGGTTTGCCCAGGTCGACAGGAGCGGCAATATCAATTCGACCAGGTTCAATAATTTCATTACCGGCAGCGGAGGCGCCATCGATATCTCCTCTGCAGCTAAGAAAATTGTCTTCTGCGGAACCTTTGCCGTCAGGGGGGAACAACAGATCACGGCCGATGGCCTAAGAGTTACCAACCCCGGCAAAGCAAAGAAGTTTGTCGACCGGGTTGAGCAGGTGACTTTTTCGGGTGAAAGTGCTTTTGATCGCGGCCAGAGCGTTTTTTATGTCACGGAGCGCGCGGTCTTTTCCTTGACGCCCGATGGAGTGATGCTGCTCGAGATAGCGCCGGGAGTGGATTTGCAAAAAGATGTTTTGGCTATGATGGAGTTCAAACCGATCGTGAGCAGTGAGCTCACGACCATCGACTCCAGGGTATACCGCGATGAGCTTCTTGGCTTGAAAAGCCATTTCCAACAGCTGAAGCAGCAGAAATTGTAGGTAGGAGGGGACAGAGAGTCATGCTGGCCGAGCTACCCAGAAACAGCGTCGATATCTACGAACAGATACGTGAGATGACCGCCGATTTTGCCCGGGAACAAATCTGGCCGCAGGCAGAGAGAATAGACAGGGAGGAGGAGTTTCCCGAGGATCTTTTCAAGCAGATGGCCGAACTCGGACTTTTCGGGATTACTATCCCAGAGAACTACGGTGGTGGAGGAGTGGATAGCTATGCCTACGCCATCGTCATGGAGGAGTTGTCTAGAGGCTACTCGGCGGTGGCTGATCAATGCGGTCTGGTCGAACTGGTTTCCACCCTCATCTACCGTTATGGAACAGATGCCCAGAAAGATCGTTATCTGAGATCAATCACAGGATTTGAAGCCAAGGTCGCTTATTGTCTCACCGAGGCGGAAGCGGGCTCCGACCTATCGGCAATCAAGACCACCGCGCAGCCGCATGGCTCGGGTTGGCGCCTCACTGGTTCCAAGCTGTGGATCAATAACGCCCCGCTGGCTGATGTCGGAATTGTGCTGGCCAGGACGGATCCCGAAAAAGGACACCGAGGCATGAGCGTTTTTGTGGTCGATCTCAATGCTGAGGGGGTGAGCCGCGGCCCCAAAGAACAGAAAATGGGGCAGCGGGGTTCCCATGTCGGACCACTTTTTTTCAATGAGGTGAAATTGGGTCAAGACGCGCTTTTGGGTGAGTTGCACCGTGGATTTTATTATATCATGAGTGTCCTGGAAAAAGGACGGGTCGGAATTGGCGCGCTGGCCGTGGGCATCGCCCAGGCTGGGCTCGATGCGGCGCTTGAATACGCCAAAACGCGGAAACAATTCGGCAGCCCTGTCGCTGATTTCCAGGGTATTCAATGGTTGCTGGCCCAGATGGCCATGGAGATATCCGCGGCTCGCGGCCTCGTGCACCGGGCGGCCCTGCTGCTGGATAATGACAAGCCGGCAACCGAGGCGAGCTCGATGGCCAAGTGTTATGCATCCGATATGGCGGTGCGGCAAACTGCCGAGGCGGTACAGATATTTGGCGGTAGCGGTTACATTAAGGGCTACGAAGTGGAGCGGCTGTATCGCGATGCAAAGATCACCCAGATCTATGAAGGAACAAACCAGATACAGCGCACCATTATCGCCAGGCAATTATTGAAATGATGGCAGCTCGATTGGAAAAATTGTGAGAGGCACTTTGTCTCGAAGGTGAAACGATGCTAACGATTGATTACACGATTACCCCGGAGTCGTTGCAGAAGAAACTGAACGGAATGTTCGATCTTGCAGCTCAGAAGATCACCAGCATTGAAAAGAGCTGGGATCCTTCCCGCGGTACACCGGTTTTTACGGTACGGGGTGAGTACACCTCAAGAGGCTGGACGGAATGGACCCAGGGCTTTCAGTTTGGCTGCGCGATCCTGCAGTTCGATGCAACCGGTGATAAGAAATTTCTCGATCTGGGCCGAGATCGCACCGTAGAACATATGGCGCCGCATATCAGTCATGTAGGTGTGCACGATCACGGCTTCAATAATGTCAGTACTTACGGCAATCTTCTGCGACTGATGAATGAGGGCCGAATCGATGAAAATCAGCAGGAGAAACAATTCTACGAGTTGGCCCTGAAACTTACCGGCGCCATTCAGGCCGCCCGCTGGACTGATGTCGAAGATGGGTTGGGCTATATCTATTCATTCAATGGGCCCCACTCGCTCTTTTCCGACACCATCAGAACCGTTCGGGCTCTGACCCTGAGCTATCAGCTGGGACATATTTTGATGGGTGAGCAGGATGCCAAGATCAATCTGTTGAAACGGGGTCTTCAGCACGCCGAGACCACGGCTCGCTATAACGTGTTTTTCGGAAACGGACGGGATTCCTACGACATCAGAGGACGGGTGGCCCATGAAACCATTTTCAACGTCAGCAACGGTACCTACCGCTGCCCCAACACCCAGCAGGGCTACTCTCCGTACACCACCTGGACGCGGGGTCTGGCCTGGATTCTGAGCGGTTACCCGGAGTTGATTGAATACCTGGAGACAATAGACGAAGCGCTATTTGAGGAACTACTGCCTCAGATCTACCCTGATAAACAGACGGTGCTCAATCGATTTGTGGAAGTCAGCGAGGCGGTTGCTGAATTTTATATCGATCACTGTACGCCGGACGGCATCGTTTTTTGGGATGCCGGGGCGCCGGGGCTGGCGAAGATGGGTGACTATATGAACCACAGATCTGACCCATTCAACGATTTCGAGCCGGTTGACTCATCCTCGGCGGCGATCTGCGCCCAGGGTCTGCTCAGGCTGGGCCGGTATCTTAACAGGTGCGGTGATAAAGAAAGAAGTCAACGCTATTTCCAGTCCGGCCTCAGTCTGGCAGCGACCCTGCTCGATGAACCCTATCTGTCCTTTGATGCGAATCACCAGGGGCTGCTGCTCCATTCGGTCTATCACCGGCCCAACGGTTGGGATCATGTACCCGAAGGGTCCAAAGTGCCCTGCGGGGAGTCGTGCATGTGGGGGGATTACCATTTAATGGAGCTGGGTGTCTACATCCAGCGTCTGGCGAAGTCGGCAAACTACCACAAGTATTATCTCGATTAGTGACTATACATAGCGATATGAGTCCAATTCATCTCATCATGCAGCGTTGCTTGCTGCGGTGACTGCTCTCAGCCACCGCCGGCTCCTCACTCGCGCCTAGCCTGGATGAGCGTCTTGACCATAGCTTGACCTTTTGTCAGTAGGCATGGATTATTTCAAATCAACCATGGGTTAAATAGATAGACAGCGAGGCAATATGACAGCACCACTACGATGGGGAATATTAGGGGCAGGCGATGTCTGCGAAGTAAAAAGCGGGCCTGCCTTTCAGAAGGCGCAGAGATCAGAGTTGGCTGCGGTGATGCGCCGCGATGGTGAGAAAGCGGCCGATTTCGCCCGTCGACATCAGGTCGGGAAATACTACGATTCAGTAGAGGCGTTGTTGGGGGACCCCGATCTTGATGCGGTCTATATCGCCACGCCGCCACGCTATCATTTGGAACACTGCCTGGCAGCCTTGGCGGCCGGTAAACATGTGTACCTGGAAAAGCCGATGGCAATGAATGCGTCGGAGTGTGTGGCCATAATTGAGGCCGAAGCAAAGAGCCCGGGGAAAGTGGCGATCGCGCACTACCGGCGGCAACTACCGGCCTTTGTTAAAGTGGGCGAGTTGATCAGAGATAAGGTGATAGGCGAGGTCAGGTTGGTCGAGGTCAATTTCTTCCTGCCCGAAGAAGAAAACGCGCTGGTACCAAATGCCGAAGAGAATTGGCGCTTGAATCCGGAAGTCTCGGGCGGCGGCCTGTTTCACGATCTGTCGCCCCACCTGCTTGACCTGCTACTCGTCTATTTCGGCAAACCGCTTAAATACGATGGGTTCTCTAAACGATTGAATCCACTTGCAGCGGCCGATGATTTTGTCCAGGGGACGATACTGTTCGACAATAATATAATTTTTCGAGGCTGCTGGTGTTTCAGCGTTGCCCCCTGTGCAGTGTCGGAACGGCTGGTTGTTACTGGAAATAAGGGCGTGGTTTCGGTACCGTTTTTCGGTGATGAGGTTCGCCTTTGTACAGATGGTGAAGAAACGGTGCAGCCGGTTGACAATCCCGCTAACATTCAATTACCGATGATAGAAGCGGTGACCAATTACTTTCTTGGTCTGGCAGACTGCCCTTGCAGTACAGCAGACGGTATGCAGGTGATGGAAATTATCGACAATTTTTCTTCCTGAGAGGGCAGATAACCTGAGAGGTGGCTATGAACATAAAAAGAGCACTGGTAGCCGGCAGCGGCCAGATGGGGCCGGGGATCGCTTACACACTCGCATCGGTAGGATGTGAGGCAAAAATTTTTGCTCGCACGGCTGAAAGCGTTGACCGAGGTATGAGTGCTTATTCCCGTATTCTTGAAGTTTTGAGTGCTGAAGGCTGCCTCGCCGCCGACCGGGTCGCTCCACTTAAAGCACTGGTGAGTGGAACAACAGAACTCGAGGCCGCAGTTGGTGGAGCAGATTTGGTCATCGAATCGATTCCGGAGAACCTGGAACTCAAGCAGGAATTCTTCAGCCGTGTTGAGCAGCACTGCCCACCTGAAGCCATCCTCACCTCGAACACCTCGGGCATACCGGCAACAGATATAGCTGCCAAGCTAAGAAAACCGGATCGCTTTGCCGTAACCCATTTTTGGAATCCACCCCACCTGATGCCCCTGGTGGAGGTTGTCAAGGGGGAGAAGACCTCGATGGCCACGGTGGATACGCTTAGCGATCTGCTGATCATGGCGGACAAGAAGCCGGTCAAGGTCCTCAAGGATACACCCGGCCAGTTGGGCAATCGACTGTTTCAGGCCTTGCTCAGGGAAGCCATGCACATTGTCGAGGACGGTATCGCCTCGGTGGAGGACGTGGACACCGCCATCAAAAACGGATTGGGCAGGAGGTTTCCGGTGTATGGTCCACTTGAGCATAATGATGTGGTCGGCCTCGATACACTCTACGCCATTCAGAGCTATATTTGCCGATC
Source organism: Desulfocapsaceae bacterium (assembly GCA_051010975.1). Lineage (GTDB taxonomy): Bacteria > Desulfobacterota > Desulfobulbia > Desulfobulbales > Desulfocapsaceae > JABDQA01. The sequence continues at coordinate 13,389 of JBPCUV010000374.1, read as the reverse complement.
ACTCTGCAGCGACGTTGAACCGGCTGCACTCTTGAAGGATAAATTCGATAACGGTGAGCTTGGGGTGAAAACAGGCAAAGGATTTTATGACTGGCAGGTCAGAGACAGCAACGAACTTACCGAAAAGAGAAATCAGTTTCTGCTGGAACTGCTGAAAATGGAACGCTCGAGCAATTCATAGGGCGGACCAACCATAATCAGCGTTGTTCAAAGACCATAACAGACAAAGGGTAGAGAAAATAAGTTAATCATTAACCTAATACCGGAGGAACACATGGATATAGATCTCAAAGGAAAAACGGCACTAATAACAGGCGGAAATCTTGGTATCGGCAGGGGAGTGGCACTTGCCCTCGCTCGTTGCGGGGCAGAAGTGGCCGTCACCTATTTTTCTCATCAACAGGAAGGTGAGGAGACCGTCCAGATGATCGAGGGGATGGGGGGCAAAGCCCATGCATTTCAACTCGATGCCACCGACAGTGCTACAGTGAATCAGGTAGTTGATCGGGTTGCCGAGACCCTGGGAGGCCACATTGACATTTTGATGAACAATGCCGGCCATTTAGTGGGGCGTTCCACGATTGAAGAAATGAGCGATGAGCACTGGCACAAAATAATGGATGTCAATGTCTCCTCCACTTTCTATTGCACCAGGGCCGTGCTGCCCTATATGAATAGCGGTTGGGGGCGGATCGTAAACATGTCGTCGCTGGCAGCTCGCAATGGCGGTGGAGATGGGGCCGTGGCTTATGCCGCCTCGAAAGGGGCGATTATCGCCTACACCCGGGGACTGGCAAAAGAGGTCGCCGGAAAAGGAGTCACCGTCAACGCGGTGGCGCCGGGACTCATTCTGGAGACCCCATTTCATGAGACCTTCAATACCGATGCCGGTATCCAGGGGGCTATCAACGCCACTCCGCTTAAACGGGGCGGGACCCCGGCTGATGTCGCAGGAGCGGTGATCTATTTCGTTTCGGAACTGGGTGCTTTTATCACCGGGGAAATCATTGAAATCAACGGTGGTCTCTACTTTGCCTGATAAAATTCACGAACGAAGGCTGCAAGGTGGTTACGCAGTTCGAAAAATCTGAGGTGTCCAGCATTAGTGCTACTCTGCCTACCTTATGCGGATCAATGGCTGCCCACCCCTACAGGTTGGCGGTGGAACTTCATAACGCCGCCTACAGGGAGTTGGGACTGGACTATACTTTCGTCTACTTTGGAATTACCGATCCTCAGGCCGGCATCGAGGCCATACGGACGCTGGGAATCAGGGGGATGAACGTGTCAATGCCGTTCAAGGATGCGGTCATTCCTTACCTTGATCGTCTTGATCCTGCGGCACGGGCCATAGGAGCGGTCAACACCATCGATCACCGAGACGGGGTATTGACTGGCTACAATACCGACTATATTGGTGCCGTCCAGGCTCTGGAAGACGTGACCAGCCTGGCAGGAACCAGGATCGCTGTGCTCGGCGCGGGTGGGGCTGCCAGGGCAGTGAGCTACGGCTTAGCGGAAAAAGGGGGACGGGTGACGGTATTCAACCGCTCCGTCAAGCGTGCGCGGCAGATGGCGGATGAGTTTTCCCTGACGCTTGGTGGATCGCTTGAAGACTTCCCCGGATCTGATGGGTTCGACATTCTGGTCAACTGCACCGCTCTTGGTTTCCGTTCACCGGACGAAAGTCCTGTGGAACAAATGGAATTGAACCGCGATACCATTGTCATGGATGTGGTTTTCCTGCCTTCAGATACAAAACTTCTGCGTTCTGCCAAGGCGGTGGGCTGCAGGATTGTTAAAGGGGTGAAAATGCTGCTTTATCAGGCCTGTGGTCAAGTTGAGCTCTACACCGGCTGCGCACCACCGGTGGCTGTTATGGAACAAGTGATTGAACGGGAAGTCAGAAATCTGCAATAGACCGCTGTGTTTAGTTGGTTGAAGCGATCGATTTTCTCTCAGGAGTTTTCAACCCACTTGAGGATATGGGTGGCCACTGCCACCAGCTCGCCGTGCTGATTGGTGATTTCGATGCGGGACAGAGAGCGGTTCTTTTCCTGGTCCATGGCTTCTATTTCATAATTGACCGTGATTGTGTCGTTAATGAATACCGGTTTCAGAAAACGGATACGGTCATAGCCGAGTGAAACGGCTGTCATATCCTTCTTTTTTGAAGGGTATTTCTCTAGGATCATGGTTGATGCCGTTGACGCATAGCCGATCAGCAGTGACCCGTGGGCGATGCGTCGACCGTAGGCGGTGCCGCTCATGAACTCCCGGTCCACATGGTTGGGAGAGAAATCACCGGTGATGCCGGCGAACAGGTAAATATCGCTTTCTCCTACAGTTTTCGAGAATGTGACCCGGCAGCCAACTCCAAATGTCTGTGCTTCCATCTCCTGGCCTCTGTCAATGTTGCTGTTCTTAAAGATCTTCCATGGTAAAACCGATTTCTTCCAAAGAGTCTATCAACTCCCGACTCTGATCGTCACTGAACGGGTCCAGCGGCGGCCTGACCTGGCGCCATCCAGGACTATTGGAGTAATGGGCCACAGCTGCCTTCATGGCGGGAATCATTACATAGCCCTGGAAGACGGCGCGTACCCTGTCCAGTTCCTCCTGCTGTGCGTCGGCATTGTCTTCTCTCCAGCTGGCGGCAAGGTGGGCAATAGCCTGGGGGTTGACATTGGCGGTGGCACTTATGCAGCCGGCACCGCCGTTTCTAAGTCCCTGCAGCAGAAAGGTTTCCGATCCTGGAAAAACGTTGAACAGCTCATCTTTAAATTGATCGAGCATGGTTATGGTGTTGCGCCAGTCACCGGAGCTGTCTTTGATGCCGACCACCGTACCCGGATAGTCTTTCAACAGTCTTTCGATCACCGGCAGGGTGATGCCGACCTGGGCAATGGGTGGAATATGATAAAGGTAGACCCGCAGGCGTTCATCGCCGACCCGCTCGATAACTTCTGAAAATGAGCGGTAAAGGCCATCATCGCTGAGGTTCTTGTAATAAAACGGAGGCAGCATCAGTACCCCGCCGCAGCCTAGGTCCACCGCCTTTCTGGTCAGAGCGACAGTGTCGGGTAGCGCGCAGCAGCCGGTACCGGGCATCATCCGCTCGGGAGGCAGACCTTCTTCTGTTAGTCTTTCCAAAAGCACGATTTTTTCTTCGGTGCTCATCGAATTGGCTTCCGAATTTGTGCCGAAAACGGCCAGCCCTACATCGTTGTTGATCAGCCATCGGCAGTGGTTGATTAATTTCAGAGGATCGGGCTCGAGGTTTTGGTCAAATGGGGTGATTACCGGTGCCAGTACACCGTTCATAAGATCTTGCTTTTCCATGTGAGGCTCCGTCAACATAGGATAGTGGGTTTTCAGGATAAGTGGCCCCGTTTTTCAAGGTACATAAGCCGAGAAGGTTGTAGATGATCGATGCATAATTGAGCCAGGACTTCGTTGTCCTCATCTCTCAAGGCTTCGAGAATCTGGTAATGCTCGTCACTGGCCTGTTTGAGCAGAGATGGATCGGTGGCCGAAGTAAAACGAACCAGATTCGCTTTCTTGGCCATTTCGTCAATCGCGTCAGCCAGGAAGAGGTTTCTGCAGAGCCGATAGAGCACTTGGTGAAATTCCTTGTTGGCGGCGACCACCTTGATAATATCAGATTTCTCCACTGCAGCTGAATGGGTCCTGCAGATGGCTTTCAAGCGTTGACGGGCGGCCCTGGGAATCGGCAGCGGTATCATCAGGGCGGCCTGACGTTCGATGATTTCACGCATCTGGTATAGCTGATTGACCTCCTCGGCACTGTATTCGTTTACCATAACGCCTTTGTTGGTTTCCCGTACCGCCAGTCCGGCAAGTTCAAGCTCCAGCAAGGCCTGACGGACAACATGCCTCGAAGTCTTGAATCGCGCAGCGAGCTGTTCCTCGATCAGTCGCTCACGGGGATAGAGGCGACCAAGGACAATGTCGACCTCGAGGGTTCGAACTATCGTTTGGACATTGTTTTTCGAGTTGGAATTGTTGCTCACCGGCCTTACTCCCTCTGTTGATCTGTCAATGGTTTGCTAAGCTACCACTGTCGACAATGTTGTCAACAAATATCAATGGCTTCAGGCCGCGAAATCTCCCGGGTAGATATAGACAATCATCAGTAATAATGTATTGATATCAATATGTTGCAAATCAGATTTCCGATCGGAAAAATTGTCGACAATTTTGGTGACAGTATTCCACAAATTCCTTGACAAAATGAGCTGTTGGCCGGTAGTGTTTCCTAACATTAAAACGTTTGTTATTGACGCCTATTTAAAACGGACTGATGTGAAAAAACGCCGCTTTATTGTGAAGCGGCGTTGCAGGGGTAGAAAGCTGGACAACAGAAAAGGAGGGACGTATATGAAAAGGAAAAGTTTCCGATCAGTCGTTGTAGCTTTTTTGGCCAGTATCATGTTGGTGTCGGCCTCTCAGGCCGCCGATTTTACTTTCCACGGAGCCAGTCAGTTCGATGAGGAGCACGCCTTTACGAGGCTGATGAGAAAGTTCGAGGAGCTGGTGCAGCTTTATTATACCGGTGATAAGTCCATCGAGTTCGTCATGCATCTGAACAGCGAACTGGGCCTCGAGAAAGATTACGTCGCTTATATGAACCAGGGTATTTCGGTCGATTATGCAGTAGCGTCCCCGTCGCATATGTCCACCTTTTCGAAGATGGCATCGCTGATGGATCCGCCTATGCTTTATCAGAGCCATATCCATTGGTCCAAAGTGTTGGGCGGCGATGCCTTGAATCCGATCGTGGAAGATATCCTCAAAAGAGCGGACATCAGAATCATTGGTTACGGCGGCGGCGGTACCCGCATGTTGATCGTCAACAAGCCGGTAGCAACTATGGAAGAGATTAAGGATGTGCCGATTCGCGTAATGGGTGCGCCGATCCAGACCAAAATGTTCAACGCTTTTGGGATGGCTCCGACGGTTATTGCCTATGCTGAAGTTTACAACGCCATCCAGACCGGTGTAATCGACGCGGCGGAGAATGAGGCGGCGGGAATTCAGCAGATGAAATTCTATGAGGTTGGTCCGAACATCTCTCTGACCGCCCATGCCATTACCGTTCGCCCGCTTTGCTTCGCCAACAAGACCTTCGAGAAGCTGCCGGCCGATCTGCAGGCTGCCATTCTGCAGGCAGGTAAGGATGCCGGGGCCTACGGACGTATTCTCGAGTCCTCTGAGGATAAGATGAAGATGGCGCAGATGGAAAAGGAAGGCAAGCTGAAGACGATCTACTTCAAGGATCGCGCCCAGTTGGTCGAAGCTGCGAAGCCGGTTCTCCAGGAATATTTTAAAGATCAGGGCGTTCCTGATCTGTACCAACAAATTCAGGACGTCGCTGCGCAGTAGTCTGCAAACTTTAGACAAAATGTCCTAAAGCTCTTTGGAATAGTTAAAAGCCGGGGATCTCAGGTCCCCGGCTTTCCTGTATCGGAGCCCAGGATATCACCCAACGAGGTGATGAATATTCAGGTTGGATCGTCATGAGAAAAGTACTGAATGGCTACTACCGGTTTCTGCAGGTGGCGCTGACAGTGCTGATGGGACTGCTGTTGATACCTGTCACACTTCAGATCGTTGCTCGCTACCTGGGGTTTATTCCCCGCTATATCTGGACTGAGGAGATGGCCAGGTTCTGTTTTATCTGGGTCATCCTGGTAGGTTCGATGATTGCGGTGAGGGATTCGACCCATTTCACCGTCGATCTGCTGCCCAAACCCAAAACCAAACGCGGGGAAGCGGCGGCACGAATGTTTGTCGATTTTTGGATTTTGTTGACCGGCCTGGTCTTTATTATCTGGGGCTGGCCGCTGGTTAAATTCGGCTTGCTCCAGACCTCGGAGATGGCTGAACTGCCAATGGTGCTAATCTACGGGGCCTGGCCGCTGGCCGGGTTTACCTGGATCGTTTTTCTGATTGAGAAATATGTCGACAATATCAAAATCTGGCGGAGCGAGAGCTGATGGAAGCAGGTCAAGTAGCGGCAATACTTTTTATCGTTTTCGGCGTTCTCGTAATTGTGCGGGTTCCGGTGGCCTTTGCACTTGGACTTGCTTGCGTTCCGGTGTTCATGATCGATGACAAGCTGACCCCGTTTCTGCTGATGAACGAGATGTTCAAGTCATATAACGCCTTCGTTTTACTGGCCGTGCCGTTTTTTCTGATGGCCGCCAATATCATGAATTCGGCTGGTATCACCGACCGGCTGGTAAAACTGGCCAGGGCGCTGGTCGGCCACCTGCCGGGCGGACTTGGTCACATCAATGTGGTGGTCAGTATGCTGTTTGCCGGGATCTCAGGCTCCTCCACCGCCGATGCGGCAGGAATCGGTTCACTGCTCATTCCCCAGATGAAGAAGCAGGGGTTTTCCCCCACTTTTTCGGTAGCTGTAACCGCCTGTTCCTCGGTGATGGGGGTCATTATCCCGCCCAGTATCCTGATGGTTGTTTGGGGCGGTTTGATGACGGTATCCATAGGTGGTCTGTTTCTGGCAGGCGTCATTCCCGGTATGCTGGTGGCGCTATCTCAGATGATGACCGTCTATATCTATGCCAAGATCTACAATTATCCGATCTACTCCCGGTCAACACTGAAAGAGGCGGTGGTGGCAATTCTTCAGGCCACGCTGCCGATGATGACCCCGATGATCATTGTCGGCGGTATTGTCGCCGGTTTCTTTACACCGACCGAAGCCTCGGTCATCGCCGTTCTTTACTCATTTGTTCTGGGACTAATCATCTACCGATCGATCACCATTAGAAATATTCCGAAAATTCTCTACGAATCAGCCCGTTTTGCGGCAATATCACTGTTCTGTGTCGGCACTGCGTCGGCATTCGGCTGGCTACTGGCCTATTACAAAATACCGCTGGCGCTGGTAGACTTTCTCAAGCAGTTTGGCGCTGGTCCCATCAGCACCGGTTTGCTGGTGGCCTGCGCATTTTTGTTTATAGGTATGTTCATCGATGCGATTCCGGCGATCATCATTTTGGGTACCGTGCTCTGGCCGATGGCCCAGTTTGCCGGGCTCCATCCGATTCACTTTGCCATTATCGGTGTAATCTCGTTGGCTTTTGGTCTGGTGACCCCGCCTTATGGGCTCTGTTTACTGATCAGTTGTGCCATTGGTGAGGTCGAATTAAAGAAGGCACTGAAGGATGTTATCATTATTCTGCTGCCCATGCTTGGTGTGTTGATGATCGTAATCTTGCTCCCCGATCTGATTCTGTTTCTGCCTCGCTTGTTGATGCCCAAGTTCGTCAATTGAGAATCAGGGATAAGACGACGTAAATAAAGATACAAGGTCAGCCGGTTTCTGGCCTGATAGATCTCTGCGAACCGCATTGCTGACTGGAGCTTCAGAGAACTAAGGGCGGAGGGTTGGCTTCCGGTCATCGACAGCTGCGCGAATCAGAATAAACCTATTCATTCCCCATTTCTGGAGAAAAACTATGATAAAAGATCTATTCGATTTGACCGGGAAGGTGGCGTTGGTCACCGGGGGCAGCAAGGGGATCGGTCTGGCAATGGCCCGGGGACTGGCCTCGGCCGGAGCCGATATTGTCATCAACAGTCGTAGTCTCGAGGAGATGGATGAGGCGATGCAGCAGATTCTCGCAGGTACCGATCGCAAGGGTCATTGTGTGGTCGCCGATCTGTTCAATCGCGAAGATACCGTCAGGCTGGCCAAGGAAGCGGTGGAGACAATGGGCCGGGTCGATATCGTTGTCAACAATGCCGGTACTAATATCGTCAATCCGGTGGACCGGATAGTAGACGAGGACTGGGACCGTCTGCTGGAACTGAACCTGACAGCGCCGGTGATCCTGGTGAGAGAACTTGCAGCTCAGATGAAGGAACGGAAATGGGGTCGTATCGTCAATATCAGCTCAATCTTCGGCCTCTGTACCAAGGCAGGACGGGGCGGCTATTCGGCAACCAAGTCCGGGTTGATCGGGATAACGAGAACCATGGCTCAGGAATTGGCACCCTGGAACATCACGGCAAATGCCATAGCCCCGGGACCGGTCTCCACCCCGTTGACTGACCGGTTGGTGCAGGGTGAGCTGAGAGCCTATTTTGATTCCATGCTGGTTCTTGATAGGTGGGGTAAGCCGGAGGATTTGATTGGACCGGTTCTGCTGCTGGGCAGTGATGCCGGCAGTTTCATCACCGGCACAACACTGACGGTTGACGGCGGCTGGAGAACGCGCTGATTTTCAATGAGGGAGGAAACGTGATGAAGGTTCTGGTTCTAGGCGGCACCGGTGTCATAAGCCGAGAGATCGTCAAGCTGCTGATCGAGACGGGGCATGAGGTGACGCTTTACAATCGCGGCAGCCGCGTATTGTCTCTGACAGGGGAAGTCCGGCAGATCATTGGCGACCGGTCTGACCGCAAGGAATTTGAATCGTCGATGCGCAGGGAAAAATTCGATGCGGTTATCGACATGGTCTGTTTCAACGAGGCCGATGCCCGGTCTACGGTCTCGGCCTTTCGGGACTCCGGGGCTCACATCGTGATCTGCTCCAGTGTGGCGGCTTACAAACGACCATATAAAAGCGTGCCGACTGTGGAGTCGGAGGAGTCACTGTTTGACGATCCGGTGTTCAGCTACGCTTTCGAAAAGGCTGAGGTTGAACGCTACCTGAATGGCGAGTTTTATAAGCACCGACTGCCGGTGACCATGATCCGGCCCTCGCTCACCTTCGGCCCCGGAGCAGCGAACATGGGGGTGCTGCGACAGAATTATGGTATTATCGACCGAATCAGAAGAGGCCGGCCGCTGGTCATGTTCGGCGACGGTTCTACCCCTTTCAGTTTCACCTTCACCCCGGATCTTGCCAAAGCTTTCGTCGGTGTTCTGGGTAATCCGAATACCTATGGTGAAGCCTACCACGCCTGCAGCGAAGAACGCTGCCGTTGGGAAGATCTCTACCTCGAATTCAGCAGAGTATTGGATCTTGAAGTTGACATCGTCCATATCCCATCGTCACTGCTGGTTGCCGCTGACCCCGACCTTTTCAGCCATCTGCTTTTCGAGAAAACCTTTCCTGGGTTGTTCGACAACACTAAGATCAGAAGTGTGCTGCCTGATTTTCACTGCGATATCAGCTTGCACGAAGGAGTGCAGATGATGGTGATCTGGTTCGAAAAAGAGGCCAATCAGGTCGATCCCCAAAAAAACGCGCTGGAAGACCGTCTGGTCGATCTTTATGGCGAGTGGAAGGCCCAAATGGAGGCAGTAACAGCAGAGTAAAGCACTCCTCAGAGATGGAGGTGGACAATGAAGCCTGATAAGTTTCCGCAACTTGCAGCTCCGCCCGGAAGCTGCGACACTCACATGCATTTTTACAACGACCGTTACCCGACGGCCCCGACAGCCTTTATGACGCCGCCCAATGCCTTGGTGGAAGACTATCGTGTTGTCCAGAAACGGCTTAATTTGGAGAGGGTCGTGATCGTCCAGCCAACCACCTACGGTACTGACAACCGCTGTCAGCTCGAGGCACTGAAAGCCTTTGGAGCGGATGCCCGGGGAGTGATGGTGGTGGATCCGACACTAGAAGATGAGGAACTGCAGGAATTGACCGATGCAGGAGTCTGCGGTGTACGCTTTCATATGCTGCCCGGAGGTGCGCTGGACTGGGGCGTGCTCAAGGAGATGGCTGCCCGGGTCGATAATTTCGGCTGGCATGTCCAACTTCAGATGAATGGCAGAGAATTTCCCGAGCGTGAAGCATTGCTAAAGGCTCTTCCCTGCGATCTGGTAGTCGATCACGTCGGGCGTTTCATGGGACCGGTAGCCACCGATGATCCGGCTTTCAAAGTACTGCTCAGTTTTCTCGATAGTGGTCGCTGCTGGGTGAAACTCTCCGCTCCTTATGAATCATCCGAAAGCGGACCTCCTGGCTGGGATGATGTCACGCCGGAGGCAATAGCACTGGTCAGATTCGCTCCTGAACGTATGCTTTGGGCCTCCAACTGGCCGCATCCCGGACAGAAAAACCCTCCGGATGAAGCGGATCTTCTCGACCTGCTGCTATACTGGGTGGATGATGCTTCGACGAGGACCAGGATTTTACGGGACAATCCGGCGGAGCTTTATAATTTTTAACGCAGCCATGATGGGTCAAAAGGGGGCATTTAATATATGAAACGGGTCAACTAAGGGGTGGGGGAACTGAAATGCTTAAAATCTTCCTGTCACACAATCCAGAGGATTTGGGCGTCTACTTCAAGAAAGCTTACCAGGCTCTCACCGAAATGGGGGAGGTGGTTCTTAATCCGGAAGAGAGGAATCTGACCACCGAAGAAGTCATTGAAGCAGCCTCGGGATGCCAGGTAGTGGTCTGTCATCGTGCGACCAGGGGCAGCCGGAATCTTTTCGAGGAGCTTGCCGACCTGGCGGTCTTTATCCGTCCTCAGGTAGACATCAGCGACGTCGATGTGGCGGCGGCATCAGCCAACAACATTCTGGTACTGAATTCGGTGCCGGCCTTTGTCCCGGCAACCGCTGAAATGGCCCTGGCGCTCATGCTCGACCTGGCCAGGGACGTCACCGCTTCGACCTTCGAATTTAAAGCGGGCAGGATGCCGCCTTCTCCCATGGGCCGGCAGCTGAGCGGCAGCACAGCCGGCATCATAGGCTATGGTGCTATCGGCAGCTATCTAGCTGATAAACTTGTGGCGCTCGGGATGCGGGTGCTGATCACCGACCCCTATGCAACCTGCTCAAGTGAAGAAATAGAACAGGTCAACCTCGAGACCCTTCTGAAAGAATCCGACTTTGTGCTGCCTCTGGCCGTTGCCAACGAAGAGACCGAAAATCTGATAGACCGCGAGGCCATCTCACTGATGAAGTCCGATGTCTATTTCGTTAACGTCTCGCGTGGTAACCTGGTCGACGAGGAGGCGCTGGAAGATGCCTATCGGCAGGGTCGAGTTGCGAAAATAGCCATGGACGTAGGCCGCGGAGCCGATCAGCGGCCCTCCAGCCGCATGGCTGAACTTGAGGGTGTGGTTGCCACTCCGCACCTGGGAGGACTCACCATCCAAAACGCTGAGACCCAGGCCTGGAGCGCCGTGGAGCAGGTAGAAGCCATTCTCAAAGGAGTTATGCCGCCCAGAGCGGTCAATCCGGACAGCGATTCTCGACTGAAAAAGCTCTGGGGGGAACTGCGGCTCGGGTGATGGTTCAGGGAGTTTTCCCAACAACTTCGTGAGCCGTCATGAATTCGAAATCACAGCCTTTTTCGGCCTGATTCACCTGTTCGTGATAGAGCCTCAGATAACCACGCAGGGTGGCTGGGTCGACTGGGAGCTTTAGATTGACGCGCCGTCGCTCGAGCTCCGACTCCTCGACATGCAGGGTCAGCAGGCGATTGGGAACGTCAAGGGTGATAGAATCCCCGTTCTCCACAAGTGCAAGTGGCCCTCCGATAGCTGATTCCGGACTGGAGTGCAGCACGATGGTGCCGAAGGCCGTGCCGCTCATACGGCCGTCGGAAATCCTTACCATGTCTGTAACTCCTTTTCGAGCCAGCTTCTTGGGGATGGGGATATAGCCTGCCTCCGGCATTCCCGGCGCACCTCGTGGACCACAATTTTTCATGACCAGCACATCAGTTTCTGAGACTTCAAGATCGGGATCGTCGATCCGCGTAGCCATATCCTCAATCGATTCGAATACCACTGCTTTTCCGGTATGAGTCATAAGTTTTTGGGTGCCTGCCGATTGTTTGATAATGGCACCGTTGCCGGCGAGATTGCCGTTGAGCACGGCAATCGACCCGCCCTGGTGAATGGGTTCCTCGATAGTCCTGACAACTTCCTGCCTGAAAGCTGCTGGGAGGTTGTCGATCTCTTTTCCCAGGGTTCGCCCGGTGACGGTCAGGCAGTCAAGGTTTAAGAGAGGTTTCAACTCCCTGAAAAGCGGGGCTAAACCGCCGGCCCGATGGAGATCGTCCATGTAGTGGTTACCTGAGGGTTTGAGGTCGATCAGAACCGGAGTCTCGCGGCCCATCTGGTCGAACGCCTGGTAGTCGATTTCGATACCAAGACGGCCGGCGATGGCCGCCAAATGAACGATACCGTTGGTCGATCCACCGATAGCCAGAAGCATTCTCAGTGCATTGGCGAGGGAGGCGGGGGTGATGATCCTGGATGGGGCCAGTCCTTCATCGGCGAGTGTCACTGACCGTTGCCCAACGTTTTCGGCATGCCTCATGCGATCGGCCAGGACAGCGGGAATGGTGGCTCCGCCAGGCAGCATCATTCCCAGGGCTTCGGTCATACAGGCGATGGTGCTGGCCGTACCCATTACCCCGCAGGTTCCGCCACTGGGTACCAGGTTGTCGGTTATCTCATCAATTTCATGGCGGTCTATCTCGCCGGCGCGATACTGGGCCCAGAATCGTCTGCAGTCGGTGCAGGCTCCAACCCGCTCGCCGCGATGGGAGCCTGAGAGCATCGGCCCAGTGACCAAGCTGATTGCAGGTATATCGGCACTGGCAACAGCCATCAGCTGGGCCGGAACGGTTTTGTCGCAACCGCCGATCAGCACGACCGCATCCATTGGCTGGGCCCGGATCATCTCCTCGGTATCGATGGCCATGAGGTTGCGCAGAAACATCGAGGTCGGATAGGCAAATGACTCGTGCAGGGAGATGGTCGGAAATTCTATCGGCAAACCTCCAGCCAGCATGGTGCCACGTTTTACTGCCGCTATCAGATCCGGAACGGTGGCGTGACATGGATTGTAGCCGCTATGGGTGTTGACGATACCGATAATTGGACGGTCCAGGGAATCGTCGGTATAGCCCATGGCCTTGATAAAAGCCGTGCGAAGATAGAGGGAGAATTCTGGGTCACCATAATTGGTGAGTGCGCGCCTCATACCTTTCATACTTTTTGGGTTCGAATTCATGGTTGTCTGCTCCACGAGGAAAATAGCCGATAGGCGGCGATGCTACGGAGAGATTTCGTTGCCAGCGACATATGCGGTAACGACCATAGTATCCTGCCACAATAGTTTGTTATCTTCAAGCGTTTCGCCACGTCCATGCGTACATATTGGGGCAATTATTTTTTTTTGGATTTTGAGGTCGTGGGCTAAGTTGAACCATCGCCTAGTAATCTGACTGATCAAGTGCTGGCCATAGATGCCGACAGAATAAATTGTATCGGCTAATGTGACCTGCCTGGCTACCATCACAGCTATTTGGGGCAACTTTTTGAAGTCTCAAAATTTGTCGTTTTAGGTGCTTACTGGGCGTGACTGTGAGTCTTTTGAAACGGACTAAGTGGCGCTGTTTTGAAGAAGCGGCGGAT
>JBPCUV010000373.1:0-6179 GCA_051010975.1 Desulfocapsaceae bacterium | reverse complement strand
CCGAAAAAGAAGGAAAGCCGTGGCGCGAATTCGTCGATATCCATACCGGAATTCAACGCTGTTCTTACGTATTCAAGACCATCGGCCATGGTGAAGGCGACCTGGAGTACCGAGTTGGCGCCTGCCTCCATCATATGATAGCCGCTGATGCTGATGGTGTTGTAGCGCGGCATATTCTTGGAACAGAAACCGATAATGTCTGAGACGATACGCATCGAGGGGGTCGGCGGATAGATGAAGGTGTTTCTGGTCAGATACTCCTTCAAGATATCGTTCTGGATTGTACCCGTCAGCTGGTCGTGGGCTACCCCTTGTTCCTCAGCCGCGACGATATAGCTTGCCAGAATGGGTATAACGGCTCCGTTCATGGTCATCGACACAGACATCTTATCCAGCGGGATGCCGTCGAACAGGATTTTCATGTCCTCGACCGAATCGATGGCCACCCCTGCCTTACCTACATCGCCGGTAACGCGTGGATGGTCTGAATCGTAGCCCCGATGGGTGGCCAAATCGAAGGCCACGGACAAACCTTTCTGCCCGGCCGCCAGCGCTTTTCGGTAAAATTCATTGGATTCCTTGGCGGTGGAAAAACCGGCGTATTGCCTGATTGTCCAGGGCCGGCCGGCATACATGGTAGCCATCGGACCCCTGACATAGGGGGCGAGACCCGGGAGGGTGTTGGCGCACTCGAGTCCTTCGATATCTTCAGCTGTATACAGCGGCTTGACCTTTATGCCTTCGGGGGTCTGCCAGTCGAGCGAGTCGAGCGGCTTGCCTTTCAGCAGTTTTGTCGCAAGCCCCTGCCATTGTTCATATTCTGGATGCTGTGCCATGCTTGTCTCCTTATGGGTGACGGTCCGCTAGTACGACGATGATGATCTTATGAACGTTCACACAGTTCCACCAGGATGCCGCCGGTGGCCTTGGGATGCAGAAAAGCAATCCGGGCTCCGCCGGCTCCGATCCTGGGGGTCTGATCGATGAGCTGGACATTCTTTTGTTTGAGTTCTTCAAGTGCCGCGTCAATGTCTGCAACCCGGAAGGCAATATGCTGAAACCCGGTTCCTTTCTTTTCGATGAATTTGGCCACCGGGCCGTCGGGCGCAGTCGATTCGAGCAGTTCGACCTCGCTCTCGCCAACCGGAAAAAAGGCTGTGGTCACTTTCTGCTCGGCGACGGTCTCGGATCCTTCGAACTCGAGGTCGAGTACATCGGACCAGAAGGATTTCCCCTCGTCGATACTGTTCACTGCGATGCCAAGATGATCTATCTTGAGTATTTTCATGTCTGCCCTCCAGGATATATCTGAAATTGATTACCGTAGTGGTTGTTTCAGCGACTATTCTGTCCGTTCTTGTAGTCGGGATTCAGCATGCCGCGCCAGACCATTTCAAACATGGCATTGGCTTGAGCCGACAGGCTTTCCTGCTGTCCCCTCAAGATCCACATAAAAAATGATCGCTGGACGAAGCCCATGAGAAAGTCGAGCAGGGTACCGGCCCTGACATCTGGATTCAAAATACCCTCTTTCTGTCCCTGTCTGAGTACATCGATCATCAGTCCCATCATTCTCGGTTGGGCAAATGTTTTGTCTCCCATCCAGGTGTTCATCGGCAGGGTCATGAAGACTATGCGCCCGAGTCCGACGTGACGTTCGTAATAGTCAAGCTGCAGCCAGAAGACCTTGCGGAGTTTCTCCTTGAGGTCTTCTATCCCCTGCAGATGGTCGACGATACGATCAGTGAGCTTGCCCATCCAGACATCGACGAAGGCAAAAACAAGCCGCTCTTTACTGCCGTAATGCTTGTAGATAGTAGTGAAACTGACCCCGGCCTGTTCGGCGACATCGCGGATGCTGGCCTTGTGGAAATCGGAGTTGGAAAAAATCTCCAGGACTACCTTTTCCAGCCGCTGGTGGACGTCGGGACGAAATGTTTCAGCCATAATCAGTCGTCAGTTGTCAGAACCTAAATATCAGCCAATTACGCAGAGAACGGCGCCCTTGGTGATTGTGTCACCGCTGTCAAAATCGATGGCTTTGATCGTGCCGTCGCAGGGTGCCGGCAGTGCATTTTCCATCTTCATGGCCTCAAGGACGACAATTGTTTCACCCTGTTTAACACTGTCGCCAATCTTCTTCTCATACTTGACGATCATGCCGGGCATGGGCGCCAGCAGCAGGGTGCCAGAAGGTGAAGCTGCCGGTGCGGGAGCGGCTGGTTCCGGATTCGAGGCTGGTGCCGCCGGCGCCGCGGGGGCGGGGGCAGCAGGAGTCGCCGCGGTTACCGGCGCCGAAAAAACTGCCGGGCCGCCTACCGGATCGACATCAACGCTAAAGAATTCCTGGTCGACAAAAACATTGAAGGTTCGGGCCGATTCGCTCTTGGCCGGGGCATCTTGTTTCTTCTCGACCAGTTCCCCAGCTTTGGCCTTCTTCAGTATCTCATCTTTTTCCTTAACCTCATCCATGGTAATTGGTTTGACGTTGTCCGGGGCGGGAGTGATGCCGTATTTCCATTCCAGGAATTTCTTACCGGTGACCGGAAACTGTGCATAGAGAATCACGTCATCCAGATCCTTGGCCAGATCGCCGATCTCTTCTTTGGCGTTGTCAAGCTCGGGCTCGAGCACCTCTGCGGGCCGACAGGTGATCGGCTCCTCGCCTCGTGGATAGCCCTTGAGTGCTTTTTTCTGAACTTCAGGATTGATCGGAGTGGCGGTTTTACCGTAAAGACCGTAGCAAAGATCTTTGACCTGTCCGGTGATCATCTTGTAGCGCTCGTCTGGTGTGTCATGCAAAACGTTGTTGACCGTCTGTACGCCGACGATCTGAGACGTCGGGGTGACCAGCGGGATCTGGCCGAGATCTTTACGAACTCGGGGCAGCTCCTTGTAGACCTCGTCGATCTTGTCCAGCGCGTCCATCTCGCGAAGCTGGTTGACCAGGTTAGAGAGCATGCCGCCCGGTGTCTGGTGCAACAGCACATTGATGTCGATGATTGACACCTTTGAATCGTCAAGCAGGTGCTTGTATTTCGGAAGTACCTCTTTTTCCAGGATCTCATTTATTCTGGCCAGTTTCTTGATGTCGAAACCGGTATCGCGGTTGGTGCCGAGCAGGGTCATGACCAGAGGCTCCACCGCCGCATGGGACGTTCGGTAGGCATAGGGTGTCATACAGGTATCAATGATGTCGACACCAGCCTCGATGGCTTTGAGATGCGTCATTGATGACATGCCCGAAGTGAAATGGCTGTGCAGGTGAAGCGGAATCGAAACGGCCTCTTTCATCGCTTTGACCAGATTGTAGGCGTCGTAGGGAGCCAGCAGGCCTGCCATATCCTTGATGCAGATCGAGTCAGCCCCCATCGATTCAAGGTCTTTGGCTTTGGTGAGATAGTAGTCGAGATTATAAACATCGCCTCCCAGGCGGGGCTCGGTCATCGTGTAACAGATACAGCCCTGAAAGTGTTTGCCGCTCTTCTTTATCTGACTGACCACAGTCTCAAAATTTCGATAGTCGTTGAGAGCGTCGAAGGTGCGGAAAAT
This sequence comes from Desulfocapsaceae bacterium, assembly GCA_051010975.1. Taxonomy (GTDB): domain Bacteria; phylum Desulfobacterota; class Desulfobulbia; order Desulfobulbales; family Desulfocapsaceae; genus JABDQA01. Next base: position 2,627 of record JBPCUV010000373.1, on the reverse strand, counting down.
ATCCATACCGTTTTCTGCGGCTCTGTCAACGAAGGCCAGGGCCAGATCATCGGCATAGTTACGGTAGCCCACCAGATTCTGGGCCCGCAGCAGCATCGAGAAGGGGGTTTTTTTGATGTAGCGTTTCAAAGTCCGGAGACGCTCCCACGGGTCTTCGTTGAGAAAGCGGTGCATGGTATCAAAGGTTGCACCACCCCACGTCTCAACAGCCCAGAAACCAACTTCGTCAATTAGTTCGGCCACCGGTATCATGTCTTCGGTTCTGCCGCGGGTGGCAAACAGGGACTGATGCCCATCTCGCAGAGACAAATCCATAATTTTTACCGGATTTTCCGCTACCGGGCGGTCGCTGTCATAATTCATTTCGGTCATTTGAACTTGGTCGCTCATCGTCTCTATCTCCTTATGCCTGTTCTTTGGCTTTTGTTAGCTTAGCGAAAGCTGGTAAATGTCCGCAGCTGAATAAGCCTGCGCATGGTCATTATGTCTTGCCGGCCACTCTGGCTCCATAAACTTTGAGACTGGCGTGCCGCCTGATCTTCCACCTGTTGTGCGGTCGCGTCTGCCGCTGCCTGCTCTTCCATTTGCAGGTAGGCATTTACAGCTGCCAGGGCCGCTGCCATTTTCTTTTGTGTGTCTGCCATTGTCTTCTCGATTACCTTCAGTTTTCAGGTCCTGATTCCTTCGGATGGCCTCGGGTCACACCGGTAGGTATGAAGGCAGGAATCACTCATATATTTCATATTCGGTTTCAACACCGAGCAGGTTGTCTATCTCTTTCTGAATGGTAATTCGCTTGTCGTTTTGGACCCAGTCGTTCCAGTCCTCTATTGAACGCCAGGTGCTGATCACCATACATTCGTTCGGTTGATCCAGTCGCTTGAGAGTCTGGCCGGAGATATAGCCCGGCTGCATAAGGGTGACGCTTCTCAAACGCTTGAGCAGAACAGTGAGTTCCGGAATATTGCCTTCCGATACGTTACGTTTGATAAAAATTTTAACGCTCATTGTTTTCCCCTTTTGTTTTTATAGTGGAATGTTGCCGTGTTTTTTCATCGGGTTGGTATCACGTTTGTTCTCAACAATTTTGAGGGCGTTTATGATTCTGATCCGGGTACGGGCCGGCTCGATAATGTCATCGATATAGCCCCTCTCGGCGGCTACATATGGATTGGCCACGGCGTCCTGATACTCCTGCTCACGCTCCTGCAGGTATTTCTCCGGGTCATCCTCTTTTTTCGCCTGTCTGCCGTAAAGCACTTCAACGGCACCTTTGGCTCCCATTACGGCGATCTCGGCTGTAGGCCAGGCGTAGTTGATATCGCCCCTCAGGTGTTTGGAGGACATGACGCAATAGGCGCCGCCATATGCCTTACGAATGATAACCGTGACTTTGGGGATGGTTGCCTCGGCGTAGGCATAAAGAATCTTAGCTCCGTTTCGGATGACGCCGCCATACTCCTGAGCGGTGCCAGGTAGAAAACCGGGCACGTCGACGAAGGTGACGACGGGGATGTTGAAGCAGTCGCAGAATCTGACAAAGCGGGCACCCTTGACCGAGCTGTCGATGTCGAGTACACCCGAATAGTGGGCCGGCTGGTTGGCCACGATGCCGACGCTTCTTCCATTGTAGCGTGCAAAACCTACAACGAGGTTTGGAGCAAAGGTTTCTTTTATTTCAAAGAAATCACCATTGTCGACGGTCTTCAGGATGATCTCCTTCATGTCGTAGGCCTCATTGGGATTGGCCGGCACTATGGTATTGAGCTCCTCCGACCGGCGCTCAGCCGGATCCGAACAGGGGATGAAGGGTGGATCTTCCATGTTGTTCTGGGGTAAAAAGGAAACCAGCTTGCGAACGTAAGCAATGGCATCCGCCCCCGTGTCGGCGGCGAAATCAGAAACTCCGCTGCGCGAAGAGTGCATTTCGGCACCACCCAGCTCCTCAACGGTTACATCTTCGTGAGTTACCGATTTTACCACCTTGGGGCCAGTCAGAAACATATAGGAGTTGTTCTTCACCATGACCACGAAGTCGGTCAGGGCGGGGGAATACACCGCGCCACCGGCACAGGGGCCAAAGATAGCTGAAATTTGGGGAATAACGCCTGAAGACATGACATTTCTTAGAAATATGTCGGTATAGCCTGCAAGGCTTTCGATCCCCTCCTGAATCCGGGCCCCACCACTGTCATTAAGTCCGATAACCGGGGCCCCGTTTTTGACTGCCAGATCCATGATTTTGCAGATTTTCTCGGCAAAGGTCTCTGACAGCGAACCACCCAGAACGGTAAAATCCTGTGCGAATACATAAACGATACGTCCATCAATGGTGCCGTGGCCGGTGACAACACCGTCGCCTGGAAACTTTTGTTTATCCATGCCAAAATCGGTGCATCGATGGGTCTTGAACATGTCGAATTCTTCAAATGAACCCTTGTCCAAGAGAAGATCGATCCGTTCTCTGGCGGTCATTCTGCCGAGCGAATGCAGTTTGTCTATCCGCTTTTGACCGCCGCCGAGTTTGGCCTCGGCCCTGAGTTTTTTCAGATATTCAAGTCTTTCGATGGTATCCATAGGGTCTCCTTAACGAAATGAATGCGGGAAATGGGGGTGAGACAGGGGAG
>JBPCUV010000372.1:0-6589 GCA_051010975.1 Desulfocapsaceae bacterium | reverse complement strand
GGTTCCGCTCCAGAAAAAAATGGTGGAACTCTTATAGGTGATTTCATTCATCTCTGAAATTTTCTCTTGGGCAGCAATGAGCAGGTCCAATCATGTCCGCTTCACGGAAAGCTCGTAACAGGAATCAACTGATATTGGTCTGTTCTAGAATCTTATCTGTGAAGTCTCTCATATACGTAAACAGGATACCACGTACCCGCTTCAATTCTCTTGCTTCATGATAATCAATAACCGCACTATCCTTGTCCTTGAATCTCTGTGGCATGAGCTGAAGCGCATATGAATTTACCCACTGGTCCCAGAACCATTGTGCTGAACAAAATTGCACTAAACTTCGATCCACTGTTAGGGGGATGTTTTTCAACTTATGAGAAAACGCTTTTCCCTGGGGACTATTCTCGATGCAAAAGGCAATGTATGCCAACCTGTATTCAATTTTATTGCTCGCACCTAATAAGTCAAAATCTGATATCTCCTTGTTATCAGTGGTTAAGAAATGACCATGGCAGCATTGCAGAGTAAACAGGTACGGTAATTTGTTAAGCTCATCTATCAAGCCCACCAGAGGATCATCAATCAGCGTCACATCAAGACTGCTGAGGGCAATTTGCCTGTCTGTCTGAAATCCAGGATTATCCTCGAAGGGTTTGGGGGCGGTGTAAGTCTCCATTCTGGTAATTTTAACCGATTATCGTAAATGCACTATTTTAAAGAATCTTGGTTTAGGTTTCTCCTGGATGCTAGAGCCGGGTAATACAGCTCATCACTGAAACTTTTACCAAGCTTGACTTTCTAATTGCCATCTGGTCAAGAGAGTTTCTTTTAAAATGATATTTTCTCAGAGAGTGAAGTGAATAGAACAAAACTATTTCGCCATGAAGCAAAGCTGCTTCTTAAGCTGACAGGCCCCATACTGCTTGCCCAGTTATCCCAAACCAGCATGGGTTTTGTCGATACGGTGATGGCCGGCAGAGTCGGTCCTGTGGACCTGGCAGCTGTTGCAGTAGGTTCCAGCCTCTTTTTTCCTATCTTTCTTTTTCTGGTGGGTCTTCTCAGTGCGGTGACCCCCCTCGCAGCCCAGGCCCATGGCCGAAGAGATTCCGCAGACATATTTCATTCGCTCCAGCAAGGTATTGTCGTCGGTTTAATATGCGGGATACTAAGTATGATTCTTATTTGGCAGTTATCCCCCCTGTTAAAATTATTGCAAGTATCCCCGGAGATCACCTCTCCTGCAAAAAAATATCTTTTTGCCGTCTCTTGGGGAATGCCTTGTGCGGGGGTTTTCCTCGCGCTTCGAAGTGGTGGAGAAGGAGTCTCCCTGACCCGACTGTCTATGCTGGCCGGTTTCATCGGACTGGCCGTGAATATCGTCGCCAACTATGTTCTTATTTTTGGGAAACTGGGATTTCCAGCGATGGGTGGAGTTGGATGCGGCTGGGCTACGGCTATTTCCATGTTTGCGATGATGGCGACAATGGCCTTTCTTCTGCAGAAAAGCAGGGTCGAAGGCGTACTCGATCTGTTCCGTAAGATAGATCACACTATTTGGCGTTCGTTGGGCCAGTTTCTCGCTTTAGGTATGCCCATCGGCCTTTCGCTTTTTGTAGAGTCTTCTATCTTCGCTATAATTTCATTGCTTATTGCGCGGTTTGGAGCAGAGATAGTTTCTGCGCACCAGATAGCCTTGAATTTCGCCTCACTGATGTTCATGATACCTCTCAGTCTTTCCATGGCTCTTAGTATCCGAGTAGGTTTTTCCATCGGTAGGAAACAGCCCGTGAGAATGAAAAGAATTGTACAAACAGGACTTTTCCTTGCTCTCTGTTTCGCGTGTGTGAGTTGCATTTTCATTATTACCTGTGCGGATAGAATTGCTCTTCTCTATACTACGGAAATCGCAGTAAGGGAGACTGCAGTCCATTTACTGTTCTTTGCCGCCCTGTTTCAGCTATCCGATGCCATACAGGTAAACTGCAGCGGTGCGCTGCGTGGGTGCAAAGATACTAAGATTCCTATGTTATTGATGATCTTAGCATACTGGGGAATCGGCCTACCGGTGGGCTACAGAATCGGAATAATCGGCTTTGGCCCTATCGAACCTGGCGCTGAGGGCTTTTGGATAGGGTTGATCATTGGTTTAACATTTTCGGCCATCCTGTTGGGACAAAGGCTCTACAAAACGGTAAAACGTTTTCAAACTATCTAGCCGCTCCCTGGTTTACTCTTAACCTCGAACTCAAAAAAGATCTGCCGCTCAGTCTTATTTAAAGTAGTTTTGGTTGTGATAACTTGTGAGCGCTTGGCTAAGAGGCCATATTCCTGTCAGGCCCTGTACTTTGACACCTCCAATTTGATATAATCATTCCAAGGGTGAGGCGACCCTGACAGGCCCTACTCACCCCCAGCAAGCCCTCTGAACACCAGACACCTACGACAACTTCAAAAGAGCAGGGGGCTTGCTTTTGTAGGTTGACCACAAACCAAAGTACTTCTACTTGCGAGGCAGTCCGGATTCGAGCTGCAGCCATCGCGCCCTGCCGCCTCTTAACGAGCCTTCTGAACACCTTTCCCAAGACGGCCGAAATGACAATTCAGGAGGTTTGTGAACCGATGCAAGCGCACTTATTTTGTGTATTTGTTCAATAAGGTGTGACTTTTACCTCCAGGCGAAGTAAAGCATTCCATTTGATAATTTTTAAATGAACAAATGGCCTGCATACTTCAATGCCTAAATCAGCAAATCATACCAAGTCTACGTTTGCTACCGAGAAAGTAATTTTATTATCGGTTTGTCATTTCATTCATGACATATATACGAGCTTTCTTGCCCCGCTCTTGCCCTTTCTTATAGAGAAATTTTCCCTTTCTCTTACGCAGGCAGGGTTTCTTTCAACTGCCATGCAGATCCCCGCCTTGATGAATCCACACATCGGCAAACTTGCCGACCGGGTAAGTGTTCGATATTTCATCATAATGGCTCCTGCCTTTACCGCAGTCCCCATGTCTCTATTAGGAATTGCACCAAATTATGCAATACTGTTGATTCTCATGTTTTTCACCGGGGTAAGCACATCTCTGTTTCATGTACCTGCCCCCGTAATGGTCTACAGGGTCTCGGGTGGAAAGACTGGAAGGGGGATGAGTTTTTTCATGACTGGAGGTGAACTGGCAAGAACGCTGGGGCCGATCACAATAATAGGTATCATATCGATTTTTGGTTTTGACGGCTATTATCCGGTGATGCTCTTTGGCATTTTAGCGTCCTTAGTGATGTATCTAAAATTCAAGGACATGCCAGTAGCTGTCGAGCACAAGCAGAGCCCTTCCATCCGCAGGACCTGCAAGGAAATGAAGGGAATATTAATACCCCTTTCTGCAATCATCGTTGGCCGCGGTTTCATGCATGCCTGTCTGACGGCTTTCCTACCCCTCTATGTCATGCAGCAAAGCGGCAATGTTTGGCTTGCCGGGATTGCCCTCTCTCTGTTTGAGGCTGCGGGGGTGGTTGGCATACTTACCGTCGGAGGCCTGAGTGATCGGTTTGGCCGAAAGCAGCTTTTAGGTTTCTGCCTGGTCGTTTCCCCCATTGCTTTTTTACTTTTTACCTACACTTCGGGCTGGCTCCAACTGATAATATTGCTGATCACCGGCTTCTCTCTTCTTTCTACTACGCCAGTAATGCTTGCCATGATTCAGGAGTATTCAGTGGACGGTTCTTCCGCGGCGAATGGCGTTTTTATGATGATAAGTTTTTTGGCCAGATCTGCGGTTGTTGTGCTCGTTGGGTTTGTTGCCGACTTGCTGGGACTGGAACAAACCTTCATACTATGCGGATTGATAGGCATGACTGCTATTCCATTTGTATTGGCAATTGAGTCAGCTAAGAAGATAGAAAAATAATCCCGCAACTTTTTTCTCCTGCAATTTTCCCCGACAGTAACCATAGCCTAACCAACAGCCCCCCTGCAGGGCTTCAGCACCTCACCTGATTTCGGACCGATCCAAGGAGGGAAGATCACCAGATATCTTTTAATCCTGAACAGGATATATTTTATATATGATATCAACTTGATGCGAGCGTATCTCTGACAACAGCAGCATCTGAATGCAAAGTTTCTACCGTGCCCCTTAACCCTTCCTGTTCATCCGGCGTCAATTTGTACTCCAATATTTCCTTAACCCCGTCTCTGCCAAGCGTCACCGGGACTGACATACTGATATTATCCTGACCATACTCACCGTTGAGTACAATCGAGCAAGGCAAAACCGTCTTCTGCTCCTCAGCGATGGCCTTAACAATTGCAGTGAACCCTACAGCACACGTCCAACCGGCAGTTCTGCCAGCCTTTAACGATTCGAATTTTCTAATCATGTCAAACATACCGGAACGTATCCTCTGTTTTGCATGATCTGTCATACTTACGGAGTCATCCCCCACTTTGACAGAACTGAATAAAGGAACTTGCGTACTGCCGTGCTCGCCAATAACAATGCCATCGACGTTATTTACTTTTTCTTTTAGCTCCTTTGCCAAAGTCTCTCTGAATCTGATCGAGTCATTTATGGAATAGCCGATCAGTTTCCTCCGATCGAAATCTCCGCTGAGGTAGGTTGCGTAATTCAAGGCGTCTACTGGATTAACCGCGGTAACTATAATGGCATCAGGACAGTAGGTGTTTATTTTCAGGACAATATCTCTTACAAATCTTGTCTGTTTTCCTAGCCTCTTTCGACGATCAAGGTTCAACGACAGGTGCGCTCCAGCGACATTGATGACCACATCAGAGCCTGGTAAATCTTCATAATTTCCAGACATTACGGTCACATTATTCAATGAAGCCGCAGTCTGGATGTCCAGTGCATGGTGTTCTAAAAGATTCTGACTCTTCACATCTATCATCAGGAGTTCATCGGCTAAACCAGAGACAGCAATATTAAAAGCCACTGGAGCCCCAACACTCCCGATTGCCCCCAAAATAGAGATCTTCATCTCTTTTTCCTCCTCCTAAAATCTTCTGCTGACCTTTTGTTATTGCGATATTTTATGAATCCTCCAGTAATCATCCTAGATTGGTTCAAGGAAATTCTCTACTCTAAATCTGACTGTTTTATAGAGACAGGCGATAACAACTGTCGAGATTATTGGAGGGAACAATTATTGTTGCTTTGCCAGGTTGTTTTAATGGTACCTAGAGGAGACACTGGCTCCGGGTAGTCGAGAATAGAGCTTGGCTCTGTATGTTCAATGGGCTAGTGTGCAATGCCTTGGCGTTATTGCAACAATAGCTGCGGTGAGTTTTATCAATTCAGGTACTACATGACTAGAAGGCCATCTTATGTTGGGTTTGTACTCCGCATATCTCTTTTAACCTCTCTCACAGCCCTCAGCATTGACACGATGCTGCCCGCCTTGCCGGCCATAGGTGAATCGTTTCGAGTAGAAAACCCTAACAACCTGCAGCTTGTGGTTACCTTACTTTTCATCGGTATGTTTTTTGGTGAGCTGGCATTTGGCCCCCTGTCAGACAGTCTTGGACGTAAAAGGGCCCTCGGGATTGGTATTGTAATCTTCTGTATTGGCACCGTTATCGCCATGGCAGCAACGAGTCTGCAAACGCTTTTACTGGGTAGAGTCATTCAGGGAATTGGTGTGTCAGGGCCGAAAATAATATCAAGGGCAATGATTCGAGATCAATTTGAAGGGAAAAATATGGCACGTGTTTTTTCCTTCATCATGACAGTGTTCATTTTTGTCCCGATGGTTGCACCTATATTAGGACAAACAATACTAGTGTTAGCAGGATGGAGGGCTATTTTCCTGCTTTTTCTTGGCATCGCAGTCTGGTCGTATCTCTGGATCTTGTTCAAACAACCCGAAACACTGGCTTTGTCAGAAAGAAAACCAATCAAGGTAAAAGAGCTGCTTAAAACGACGGTGAATATTCTTCGACACCCCTTGGTCCTCTGCTACGCCGCTACTGCCGGGCTGGCTTTCGCCATCTTGCTCCTGTTTCTAAGCACGTCTCAAGCTATGTTTGAACAGATTTATAACAGAGCGGATAAATTTCCTTTATATATGGCTTTGCTGGCTACCGGCTTTGGCCTGGCAACACTAATCAACAGTAAACTGGTAATGAAATATGGCATGCATCGACTTTGCGTCGGTGCCAGTCTCGGTTTTGTGGGAATAGGAATCTATTTTGTGGTTGGTTCGGGGGGAGGAACGCCTAGCTTTATCTCATTCATGACCGGGGCCTACCTCTTACTATTTTGTCTTGGTTTACTTTTCCCCAATCTTTCGGCGATGGCAATGCAGCCTCTCGGTAAAGTTGCGGGTATAGGTGCTTCTCTCATTTCAGCAATTTCCACGACTATCGGCTTATCCATATCTATTTCTGTGGGGCGGTACTTCAACAACACGCTGATGCCGCTTGCCTTGGCGACACTATTTTGTGCTCTTGTTTCTCTTTTCTTTCTTTATATCGCCAAACGAGGAAAAATGGCTATGGTCGTTCAAAGTGTTTGATTGATGGGGCCGCATTACCGTCACAAATAAGTTGGTTTGACTGCTCAGGTTTAAGTGTTT
>JBPCUV010000371.1:0-14229 GCA_051010975.1 Desulfocapsaceae bacterium | reverse complement strand
ACCTTTGCAGGTCAACTATTGCGCCACCTTTTATCGTCCCGTTCTGCAGGGATGAAGGATATTTTGTGAACAGTTTTTTCGCCGACGGCGGCCCCCTTTCCCAACACCTGTCTCATTACGAGTCCCGATCAGACCAGTTGACGATGGCCCAGCGGATACACTCCTTCCTGGGAGGGCCGGAAGGTGGTGTCGCCGGGACGCCCGAGTACAGTGATGTCCTCGTCATTGAAGCCGAGACCGGAATCGGCAAGAGTCTCGCCTATCTGGTGCCGGCCATCGATTCTGGCATGCGGGTGGTCATTTCCACCGCGACCATCAATCTGCAGGATCAATTGATCGAAAAGGAAATTCCACTGGTGGAAAAGGTCCTGGGGCAGGAGGTGGCCGCGGTCTGTGTGAAGGGACGACAGAATTACCTCTGTCTCCACCGTTGGTACCAGCACCGTTATTCTCCCCAGACCTCTCTGGTGGGTGACGAGGATTGCGATAAGATTGAACACTGGCTGGAGACAACTGAAACCGGAGACCGTGCTGAGCTGGACTGGCTGGCCGACAGAGCGCCCTTGTGGCCAAAGATCTCGGCCCACAGTTATCAATGTCTTGGCAGTGATTGTCCGGAGTGGTCGGACTGTCTGGTAAACAAGCTGAGAAAACGGGCCGCCTCGGCCCGGATCCTGGTGGTCAACCACCATCTATATTTTTCCGATCTTGCACTAAGGCAGAAGGGGTTTGGGGAGATACTCCCCCGGCACGAAGCGGTGATTTTCGACGAGGCCCATCACCTGGAGGGCGTGGCCACTTCTTTTTTCGGCACCAGTTTCAGCCAGTATCAGGTCTTTGATCTGATTAGCGATATCAATCAGCAGGCCGATGTCGATCTTGAGGTCGAAGCTGGAGACCGCATCATCGGTACAGCCGCCGGCGTCAGAGCGCGAGTGGAGAGCTTTGTTGCCCTCTTTCCCCAGCAGCGGGGCCGCTTCAGTCTGCTCGAATTTGTCCGGTCCAATGACAGCTGGACAGCGGAAGTCCAGCTGGTAGCCGACAGTTTCAAGCGGCTGGCAGCCGATCTGGAAGATATCAGTCGCCAACATGAGAGCTGGCAGATACTCGCCGAACGGGCCCGGGACCTTTATCAGAACCTGCTCTTTGTCGGTCTGCCGGATCCCGAAATGCGATCGGGCTCACATGTTTACTGGTATGAGAAAAGGGAACGGGCGGTCAACCTTTCGGCGACCCCGGTAAATGTCTCTGAAGATTTGAGAGGCAGCCTCTATTCGACTGTTCCCAAGATCATAATGACTTCGGCAACGCTGACGACGGGGGGCAGTTTCAATTATATCCGTCAACGGCTGGGGCTGCGTGACGACATCGAGGCTCTGCAGTTGAAGTCACCTTTTGACTATCGGTCGAGGACAGTATTCTATGTCCCCGGTTCCGGGTTCCCCGAGCCCGCCTCATCGGGGTATGATTCTGCCTTGTGCGAGCAGGTAGAAGCCCTGCTGAAAGTTACCAGGGGGAGGGCTTTGGTCCTGTTTACCAGCTTCAGAGGCATGGATCTGGTGGCGGAATACCTGACCAGAACATTGAATTACCCGGTGCTGGTTCAGGGAACCGCATCCCGGACCCGGCTGCTGGAGCGCTTTCGGGCCCAGACCGAATCAGTCCTGCTGGCCGTTGCCAGCTTCTGGGAGGGCGTCGACATAGTTGGCGAATCCCTCAGTGGTGTGATCATCGACAAACTGCCCTTTGAAGTGCCAACAGATCCTGTCGTACAGGCCCGGATGCAGGCGATCAAAGATGACGGCGGCAATCCGTTTTTTGATTTTCAAATTCCACGGGCGGTGCTGAGTCTTCGCCAGGGGGTCGGCCGCCTGATGCGTTCGGCCAGTGACGGAGGCCTGATTTCGGTACTCGATGCCCGGCTGTTTTCCAAACGCTACGGCAGCCTCTTTCTTCGCAGCCTCCCTCCCTCGCCTGTGGTCAGGGATATGGTTGAGATTAAAAACTTTTTTGGTATGTTGGAAGAGAATGATAATTGATCCGGTATAAGTCAAAAATGGAACTTAAAAAGCTGATCATTCAAGAAGCCGCAAAGATTGATGAGGTGATGCGACAGGACATCGATGGACTGGCGACCACTTTCGATCGGTTGCTTATTGATATTCTCGACTATGGACTTTTCAGTGGTGGAAAGCGTCTTCGACCGTTTCTGACGACCTCCGCCGGTCGTTTTAGCGGCTGTGCTGACGAAGGCATCTATCATCTGGCGACATCGTTCGAATATCTGCATGCGGCAACCCTGATCCATGATGATGTGATCGACAATGCGGCAGAGAGAAGGGGTGCCGCTTCGGTTGTTGAACGCTTTGGCCTGGCCGAGGCAATTCTTGCCGGCGACTTTCTGCACGCCCATGCGATGCAGCTTGTCAGCCGCTTCGGTGGTCCCAAGTCCCTGACTATCTTCTGTCAGGCAACGGCGGCTATGGTTGACGGTGAATACCGTCAATTGCGCAACGCCGAGAATCTTGATCAGTCGGAGATCGATTATTTTACTGTGGTAAAAGGCAAGACGGCGCTTCTCATAGGTGCCGCCTGCGAGATTGGCGGCCTGTACGGAGGTGGTGATGAAGACATCTGCACCGGCTTGAAGAGTTTTGGCATCCATCTGGGGTGCGGGTTTCAGATCATCGATGATCTGCTCGATTACCGTGGTGATTCAGAAAAAACCGGGAAAGCCACCGGCAACGACCTGGCCGAGGGCAAGATGACGCTGCCGGTGATCTATGCTCTGCAGCGAGCCAATGAACAGGACAGGCAAACCCTGCTGTCGATCCTGGCCGACCCACAGCAAAGGGGGCGAAGCCTGGCCCAGGTCTCAGATCTCATCGAGCGCCATCAGGGATTTTCAGAAGCGAGAAAGAAAGCGGAAGAGATGATTGATCAGGCGATGGCAGCACTTCCTGTCCTCGAGAACCAGGCCAGTGTAAAAGAGCGCGCGGTTCTTGAAGAACTTTGCACCTATGTTCTGAACCGCGATAAGTGATTGATCAGACCTCCGCCCGATGACCAGCTCACGAACCAGAAAGCCGGCCCCGAAGAGGAGGCGGACAACCAGCAAGAAAAAGAAAACCAGCCGCTTTTCAATCGGTCTGTCAATCTCCAGGGTCCTTATATTTCTCGCTCTGATCGTCTTTTTCTTCATCTCGATTGGAGCTGCCGGGTATGTGATCTTCTTTCGGGTGGTGGTGGCCGCTGAACTGGCCCATGGCCATACCACGCCCAGAGTGGCAATCATCATCGACGATATGGGCCACGAGAGAGAACTGGGAGCCCGACTGGCCAGGCTGGATCTGAATCTGTCCTTTTCATTTCTGCCCCATAGCCCTCACCTCGAAGAGCTTAAATCGCTGGTCAGGGAGCGGGGCAGGACGGTTCTGCTCCATCTGCCGCTTGAGCCCATAGATCCGACTAAGAATCCCGGTCCCGGTGCTATCTATCTTGACGAACACAGCGGCACCATAGCCGATCTTTTCAAGGAGAACCTGGCCCAGGTGCCGCAGGCTGACGGGGTGAACAATCACATGGGGTCTAAATTCACCCGCGATCAACGGGCCATGTCGATACTGGCTGAGCAGCTGCTTGACCATCAACTCTTTTTCATCGACAGCTATACAACGCCCGACAGTATAGCGATGGCGACGGTAGCTGAAATAGGCGTTCCGACGGCAAGGGGACATCTGTTTCTAGACACCGTTCAACAGAAACAGGCGGTTTGCGACCAGCTCAATGAGCTTGTGAAGCTTGCCCAGCGCCGGCAGTTCGCCATCGGCATCGGCCATCCGTATGAAGTCACGGTAGAGGCCCTGCAGGACTGTGCACCCGATATTTTAAAGAGTATCGAACTCGTAGGCGCTGATGAACTCGTAGAGATACAAAACGGAGGTGGTAAATGAAGATCGGCTTAATCGGCACTGGCCGCCATGGATCCAGATACGCCAACCATCTCATCAATGACTGTGATGGGGTAGAGCTCAGCGCTATTTCCCGTCGATCAGAGCAGGGACATGAACAGGCCAAAGCCTGGCAGGCAGCTTATCATAGGGATTATCAGGAACTGGTCGTGTCAGACCAGGTGGAGGCGGTGATTGCAGCAGTTCCGCCGGTGCTTAATCCGGAAATCGCCAAGCTGTGCGCCCGTCTGAACAAGCCGCTGCTCGTAGAAAAACCACTGGCCACCAACTCCGACGACGGGGAAAAGATTATTGCCTTAATGAAGGAGGCCTCTGTGCCGCTGACGGTCGGGCAGACGCTGCGCTATAATCCGGTGATCAGGAAACTGCGCGATGAACTGCCGAAACAAGGCAAGCTTTTCACGGTCTATGCCAATCAGCGTCTTGAACCCTCCGACCTGCAGTGGCTGGAGAACCCGGTCGAAGCCGGTGGCGGTATCACCTTTCACATTGCTGTCCATGTTTTCGACGCCCTCCACTATATTACCGGTTTAAAGGTGATCCGGGTGTCGGCCATGTGCCGGACCTGCAAGACCAAGAATCTTGAAGACATGGCTCTGATTCATGTGGAAATGGAGCAGGGGGTGGCCGGTATTGTCGACGTGAGCAAACTCAGCTCCTCACGGAGTGGCCGCTACGAATTTATCTGTGATAAGGCGCAGCTTCATGGCGACCAGATACATGGCTACGTTGACAGTATTGCAGCGGCCCGGGAGATCAGGATCGGCTCGTTCGGGCAGGAGCCCACCATTCCCCAGCTGCTGACTGACTGGCTGTCGTTTTTGAAGGGAGAAAGGGAGAACCCGGTGACCGGTGAGGACGGGCTTTACGCCATCAGGGTGAGCGAGGCCAGTCGGGAGTCGTCGGAGGATAGCCGCTGGGTAAACGTATGACAGGTCCATTCCCCTCAACCAGGCGGCGTTGCTCGCTGTAGTGATTGCTCACCTCATCCGCCGGCCCTTCGCTGGCGTCTAGCCCGGCAGGGCGCCTTGAACCTGTCGTTATGTATGGCTCGCCCTATTATCTGAAAACAGTCTGATACAGGGCATAACCCCAGACCGTGGCGGCTACGATCAGACTGAGCAGCACCGCAGCGCTGCCCATGTCCTTGGCTCTGCCGGCGAGTTCGTCATATTCCGGGGAAACCTTGTCGACGACCGCTTCCACGGCGGAGTTCAGCAGTTCCACGATCAATACCAGGCAGTTGACGGTGAAAAGCCCAAGTTTCACTACCCCGGACACCGGAATCAGGACTATTACCGGCAACAGAACGATAAACAGCACCGCCTCCTGCCTGAATGCCTCCTCGCTGCGAAAGCAGGCAATAATTCCCTGGGTCGAATAGCGCAGAGCGCCAAACAGCCTGGCGAGGCCCGTTTTTGCTTCAGGTTTCTCCATGATTATCAGTGCTTGAACGAGCGCTGACCGGTAAATTTCATGGCCACTTTCGGCTCAGCTTCATTGCAGGCCTCGATGGTCTCGAAATCCCGCATCGATCCCCCGGCCTGAAGTATCGCTCCGACGCCTTGCTTTATGCCAACATCGGCACCGTCCCTGAAGGGGAAGAAGGCATCTGATATCATCACCGAACCGGGGATTCCGGCACGGTCATCGCGCACCTGGACGTCGATCTCCTCTCTGGCCGATTGCGGTTGCTCATTTCTTGCTATGGCCAGCCCCAGATCGGCATAAGAGAGGTTATAGCGGTCGAAGCAGAGCAGGTCTGCATATTTGATATAGGCTTTGTGTACGGCGATTTCAGCTACACCGACCCGGTCCTGTTCACCGGTGCCGATGCCTACGGTACAGCCGTCTTTGACATAGAGAACCGAATTGGAGGTGACGCCGTGTTCAATGGCCCAGCCGAAGATCATATCGTCGAGTTCCTGCTGCGTCGGCTCCCGCTCACATCGGTATTCTGTGTCTTGCCTGGTGGCGGTGGCTGGTTTCAGATCCGCCGCCGACCTGATCGAATTGATCGCCGACTGCTGGGCAATTATGCCGCCGTCTATCAAACTCTTGAAATCGATAAAACGATAGCGCTCAAACTCGGCCAGCCGGTCGATCCTGCCAATTTTTATCACCCGCAGATTTGCCCTCTGGCTGATGATCTCCAGACTGCCCTCTTCGAATTCGGGGGCGCAGACCACCTCAAGATAATTCTCGGCCAGGAGTTTTGCGGTATCTCTGTCACAGGGGCGGTTCAGGACAACTGCACCGCCGAAGGCGGCTATACGGTCGGCCCGGTTGGCCCGGTCGAAGGCGTTGGCGACACTGGCACCATAGGCGGCACCACAGGGGTTGTTGTGTTTGAGGATGACTGCGGCCGGTTTGTCCATCAGATATTTAAGGATGTTGAGGCCGTTATCGATATCGGTCAGATTAATTTTCCCGGGGTGCTTGCCCACCTGCAGCATGTCCGCAGCGGTTATCGCCGAGACCAGGCCGTTGCCCGGTTCTATAAAGGCACAGTCACCCAGATTGAGATTTCCGTTGACCAGTTCGTAGAGAGCCGCTTCCTGATCCGGATTCTCTCCATAGCGTATCCCCCGCTCATCCACGGAGCCGTCCTGCTGGGCAATTTTCCAGGTCCGTTTCCGATAGACAAGCTGTTGATCGCCAAAATTGATCGTCATTTCCAGCGGAAAGTGATCACCGAGGATTGTTGAATACATCTTCTTGATATCACTCATGATTACTCCTGGTTCTGGTTGATGTCGTCGGTGGAGTCGTCCAGCAGCGTCAGTGGCTGAAGAGTAGCACCGTCCGGCACCCGTCGATTGATGATGACGCTGTTGGCACCGATCTTCACACCGCTGCCGATTTCCGCATTGTCCAGGTAGACGCCCGGGTCGACGAGACTATTATCTCCGATTGTACTCCGGCCGAGGATGGTAACCGCTGCCGCCAGGCAGCAGCCGCTGCCTAGCGAAACGTCGGGCCCGACTGAGGTGGTCAGGGGATCGAGCATGGTCACTCCCTGGGCCATAAGAGCACCATTTCTTCGAGCGCTGATCTCCCGGTGGGCTTTGGCCAGTTCCACTTTGGAGTTGACCCCCAGCACATGCTCGGGATGAGGGTGCTCGAAGGTATTGACCTTGAGGCCGTCCTCGACGCCAATACCCACGATATCGGTCAGGTACATCTCGCCCTGGGCGTTGTCAGTGGTTACCCGGGCCAGAGCATCAAAAAGGAAGGCAGCCTCGGCGACATAGATGCCCGCGTTGATTTCGCGGATTGCCCGCTGCCGATGGTCGGCGTCTTTTTCTTCGACGATGGCCTGAACCGCCCCGCCTTCGTCGCTGATGACTCTGCCGTAGTTGGTCGGATCGGCCAGTGTCGTGGTCATGATGGTCAGTTGCGCACCACTTATTCCATGGGCTTCGACCATCTGCTGCAGGTGCTCACCCAGGAGCAGGGGAGCATCGCCGTTGACGATCATTATGGTGCCCTGAAAATCCGACAGCAGCGGTCGGGCACTGAGGACCGCATGCCCCGTGCCCAGCTGTTCCCTCTGTTCGCTGCAGGTCACCTCATAGCTCTCGAGGATTTCGATGACCGCATCTTTCTGGTGACCTACGATGACCACCGTCTTGGCTGGCTCGAGCGGAGCAATACTGTCGAGCACGTGATGCAGCATCGGTCGGTAAAAGACTTCATGCAGCACCTTGGCCCTGGTCGATTTCATTCTCGTTCCTTTGCCCGCGGCAAGGACAATTATGCAGAGTGGAGAACTGTTTTCCATAAATGGCTGTTGATTTCGGGTTAATGATGATCCTGCAAATGATGGTGGAACCTATCCTGTAGCAGGATTTCTGTCAATCAGATTGACCGGATCCAACCGCCTTGTCACAACCGTCTTGGAGGTGCCCGGTACTTCCGCATGGAACTTTGGTGCGGCTATTCTTTGACCGAGCCGGCCAGCAGCCCGCGGATAAAATAGCGGCCCAGGACGATATAGATCAGCAGCACCGGCAGGGCCGCCAGGATTGATCCGGCCATGGGCAGATTCCAGCTTACCGCCTGGCCGCCGGCCAGCTGGGCCAGACCGACCGTAATCGGGTTGGAAGTGTGTCTGGTGAGGCATATACCCCAGAGGAACTCGTTCCAGATCTGGGTGAACTGCCAGAGGCTGGTGACCACGAAACCCGGTATTGACAGCGGGAAGATGATCCTGGTGTAAATCTGAAAAAAACCAGCCCCGTCGAGATTGGCCGATTCCATCAGCGAGTCAGGAATCTGGGCGTAGAAATTGCGGAAAATGAGCGAGGTGATCGGCAGCCCGTAGACGACGTGGGCCAGGACCAGCCCGGGAAGTCCACCGTAAAGGTTCATCGCCCGCAGGGTCTGGAAAAGAGGAATCAGAATGACCTGGTAGGGGATGAACATGCCGAACAGAAACAAGGTAAAGACGATTTCGCTGCCCGGAAACTTCCACTTGGAAAACACGTAGCCGTTCAATGAGCCCAGGGTGGTTGACAGCAAAGTGGCGCTGATGGTGAGAATAAACGAGTTGACTATATTGGGTTTGAGCAGGGCGAAGGCCTCTGCAAAACTGCCATAATTAACCTCGGGAGGGAGCTGCCAGGATTGCGGCAGACTGATGTCAACGGGATATTTGAGCGAGGTAATCAGGGTTAGATAGACGGGCAGCAGATATCCCAGTGCCAGCAATACCAGGGTGGCATAGAGGGCGAACGTCGCCGGTGACGCTTTGGCTTTCATCAGCGTACCCTCCGTTGCCGGTAGCTGCTGATCAGATAGGGAATGATAAAAGTGGCGGCGATCAGAAAGAGAATGATGGCGATGGCGGCGCCCTTGGCAAAATCATTGGCCCTGAAGGTGGTCAGATACATGTTCAGGGCAGGATGGCCGGTCTCACCATTGTCCGGCCCGGTCATCGAGAAGATCAGATCAAACATCTTCAGCGAAATATGCGATAAAATAATCACCGCACTTATAGTGATTGGCCTGAGCATCGGCAGGGCAATGTGACGATAATACTGGGTGGTGGTGGCACCGTCGAGCATGGATGCATCGCGAAGATCCTGTGAAATTCCGGTGAATCCAGCAAGATAGAGTGCCATTGTGTAGCCGGAATACTGCCAGACGGTGGCCATTATGATACCCAGGGTGGCCAGGTTGAAGCCGTGGGTCTCCTCCATGAACAGTGCTTTGGGCAGGATGTCCCCACCAATCCAGGCGACAAAGCCGATAATGATGCCCGGCAGCAGATAACGTCTGAGAGCTCTCGGCGCATTCTGCCTGACGATCATGAGTCCGCAGATAATGAGCACGGCGGCGAGGATATAGAGCCCTATCTGGAGCAGGTTCTGCCAGTTGAACTCTAGAATAGCCCCGGTGCTGGACAGCCACTTGAACTTAAGGGGCTCGAAGCCCAGATAAGTGGGCAGAATATTCACGCCGCCCTGAGGGGCGAGCAGCCAGCGCCAGATGGTTCCGGTGACAATGAAGGAGAGCGACATCGGGTAGAGAAAAATAGTTCTGAAAACCGCTTCACCACGAGGTTTATTGTCCAGCAGGATGGCGATAATCAGACCGGTGCCGATAGCTCCGACCAGAAGCATGACAGAGTAGTAGACGGCATTGACCAGATCCTGACGAAAGCCGCCGCCCAGAAATCCGGTGAACAACTCCTTGTAGTTTATCAGACCGGCGAAATTGCGGACCGGATTTTCCGCCAGAGCGGCTACCCCGCCCCAATCCGTCAGCGACAGCCAGAAGGTGTTGCCGATGAATCCATAGACGAAAACAGCGATCAGGATCATTGACGGCAACAGCGTCAGAATGGCTTTTAGGCGATCTCTATTGGGCATGACAAAGGGGATGAGGCCCCCGCCTGCTCAGGCGGGGGCCTCATCTGGTTATGGCAATTACTTGCCAATTTCGTTTTTAGCCGCAATCTGCTGAGCGGCCTTGGCGGCGGCTTCGGCATTGCGGGATTTCAGAAACATTTCCATGACCGAGGCAAAATCGTTCATGAAACCTTCGTTGGCGGTTACGCCGTGGGCAATTGAGCCGACGATTCGATCTTTGCCGAAGTCAGCAGAGGCCGATTTGGCATAATCATTGTATTTCGAAAGATCGCTGTCGGTGCGTGCCGATATGGAGCCTTTGAGTGGATTGAAGGCATCACTCCCTTCTTGACTGCCGAGCAGCGACAGCCAGGCAAGAACGTTGTCACGGTTGGGCGCGCCTTTGGGCAGGCCAAAGGAGTCGGCCAGAAACATGAACTCACCACCGGTTCCTGGAGAAGCCGCCCAGCCAAAACCTTCGCCGGGGGCCAGCTTTTTGGTGGTGCTCATATAGCCCGCCGCCCAGTCGCCCATGACGTTGAAGGCGGCTCTGCCGTCAACCACCATATCGGTTGCCTGCTGCCAGGAAAGCGAAGACGCATCGTCGTTGGTGAACTCGAGAACCTTACCGAACAGTTCCCAGGCCTTTACACCTTCAGGGCTGTCGAAGGCCAGCTTTCCGGACCACAGAGCATCCCAATTGTCAGGCCCGAGAGAGGCGAGAGCCACCGATTCCCACAGATGGTTGGCCGTCCAGTTCTGGGCCAGGGCCAGCGGGACAACACCAGCTTCCTTGATTTTCGGGGCTACCGCGAAAAAGTCATCCCAACTCATTGGAGCTTTGATGCCCCATTTGTCGAGATTGGCCGGGACATACCAGAGTACATTAGAGCGGTGGATATTGACCGGCATCGACCAGATTCCGGCATCGGTACCAATCAGTTTGACCAGCCCCGGAGGAAAGGCATCCATCAAGCCCTGCTCCTTGAAAAGAAAGCTCAGATCTTCCATCCGATCCGCTTTTACCCAGGTACCGATCAACTCCTGTCCGGCATGCACCTGGAAGCTGTCCGGCGGTTCGCCACCGAGCATTCTGGTCTTCAGGACGGCCTTGGCATTGACGCCTGAACCGCCGGTTACGGTGGCATTGATTACCTCGACATCGGGATTTGCCTTTTTGTAGAGATCAATCAGGGCCTGCAGTGCCGGGCCTTCATCGCCGGCCCACCAGGAGAAGATCTCGAGTTGCCCCGAGAGGTCCTTGGATTGGGCCGCGCCGACAACGAACATCAGCGTTGCGGCCATGGCGACGAGCATGGTGACAATTGTCTTTTTCATGGGTTCCTCCTCTTTGTTGGTTGGTGCGGTCCTGCAAATCCTGACCGCTTGGTTAGATTGCTCAGCGGATCGCCTGCTCTGTGTCGGGATCGAACAGCAGCAGGTTTTCCAAGTTCAAGCCAAGCTGCATCGTCTCACCAGGAGCGGCGGCCACTCTGCCCTCCAGTTCGGCGATGAGGCTTGCCTCTCCCATCGTAAATTCAAGCAGGGACTGACTACCGACGATTTCAGCAACAACGATCTGGCCGTCAACAATCCACTGGTCGGGAAACGAGTTCAGGGCGCCATCTCGCTTTATCGAGTCCGGTCTTATCCCGGCCAGCACCTTGTCCTGGTCTTTGCAGGATTCGGGCAGGGTGACCGGGAAGGTGAGGCCGCAGAAACTGATACTGTCCCCGCTGCTGCCGCGGCTGACGACCGCCTCCAGCATGTTTATGGGAGGGTTGCCTATAAAACTGGCAACAAATCGGTTGTCGGGGCGCTCGTAGACCTCCACCGGGGTGCCGACCTGCTGGACCCGGCCATCCTTGAGGATGACAATCCTGTCGGCCAGAGTCATGGCCTCGATCTGGTCGTGGGTGACATAAATGGTGGTGGTCTTCATTTTAAGATGCATTTTCTTCAGTTCCATTCGCATCTGGGTTCTGAGCTGGGCATCAAGGTTGGACAGCGGCTCATCGAACAGAAACACACTGGGGCTGCGGACAATGGCTCTGCCCATGGCCACGCGCTGCCGCTGCCCGCCTGAAAGGGCGGCCGGTTTTCTGTGCAGGTAAGGGGTCAGCTCGAGAATGTCGGCTGCCCGGTCTACTTTCTGCTGGACCTGATCCTTGGGCAGTTTGGCCATCCGGAGACTGAAGGCCATATTTTCAAAGACGCTCATATGCGGGTAGAGTGCATAGTTCTGAAAGACCATGGCCACATCACGGTCCTTGGGCATCACCTCGTTTACCTTTCTGGAATTGATCCTGATCTCTCCGTCACTGATAGTCTCCAGCCCGGCGATCATTCTGAGAATCGTTGATTTCCCGCAGCCTGAAGGACCCACCAGGACGATGAATTCATTGTCGTCGATACTGAGATTGGCCCGGTGGACGACTTCGGTCGTTCCGAACCGTTTGCAGATATCGACTAGTTCAACCTGGGCCATAAGTTTCTCCCGAAAGGGGTAGTGATTGATGGTCTCATCTCAGGTCGACCCTCTGACCACGAGCCTGGTTTCCAAAGTAATCGTTTTGCCGTTCTTCAAACTTTTACCGTTCAGAATGTCGAGCAGCAGCGAGGCTGCGGTTTTGCCGATTTCGTAGGCGGGCTGGTTTATCGTGGTCAGGGCCGGTCTGACCAGAACGGTGTTGGGGTTATCGGAAAAGCCGACCAGGCCGATCTGCTCGGGAATTCGCACCTGCTGATCCTGCAGGTAGAGAAAGGCGCCGAGGGCGACCGGATCGTTGATCGCAAAAATACCGTCGGGCGGTTCAGCCAGGGCCATCAGTTGGCGGGCCCCGCTGCGTCCGTCTTCCTCGTGGCAGCCGCCTTCTATAACATAGTCGGATCGAACCGGCAGACCATGATTTTTAAGTGCCGCCTCGTATCCCTCTCTTCTTTTTTGACCGACATAAAGAGAACCGGCCGAAGTCAAATGGGCGATGCGCTTTCTCCCTGTCTCGATGAGATGGGTGACTGCCTGAAAGGCCCCATTGAAATCGTCAACCACGACTTTGGGGGCGTCGATTTCGTCTACCACCCGATCAAAAAGCACAATAGGAACTCCCTGCCTGATCACCTGCTGCAGATGTTCGAAATCGGCTGTTTCCTGGGAGACGGAGACGAGCATCCCGGCCACCCGGTTGGCCGCCAGGGCCCGGGTGTTGATTGTCTCCCGTTCAAAGGTGTCGTTGCTCTGGCAGACCATGATGGTGTAGCCGGCCTCGTAGGCAAGATCCTCGATGCCGCTGATGACGGTGGAAAAAAAGGTGTTGCGGATCTCTGGTACGATGACGCCTATATTGTTGGACTTCCGGGTCTGCAGGCTCTGGGCAATAAGATTGGGCTGATAATTGGTCTGGGCGGCAATGGCCCGGACCCGCTCCTTGGTCTGTTTGCTGATATCGGGATGGTCGCGCAGGGCGCGGGATACGGTTGAGGCGGAGAGCTTCAGACGCCTGGCAAGATCGTTGATGGTTACGTGTCTCATGAGATTTCACCGGCCCCGGGAAACACCCACCCGTCTTCAGCAAAGAAACAATAACCCGGCCGTCCGGTGACCACCGGAATCACCGCTCTCTCTCCAAAAACCCGTTCCATGAGTAATTGATAATCATCGAACCGATCTTTTGGAACATAGGTCTGCACAGTTCCTGCAAATCCGCCGCCGTGAACCCGGCAGACCGCCTTCGGAAAAAGCTGGTCTGTCAGGGACATGGCCAGAAGAATGCCCTGTTCCCTGGTGTTTTGCGCAGAGCTGCAGTTTTGCAAAAGTTTGCAGGAGGAATCGCCGGATTGCTTTACCAAGTCGAGGAATCGGTTAAAGTCGCACTTCAGCAGGGCGTCGGTCTGATCTGCTGCACGCCGGTCTTCAGTGATAAAGTGCAACAACCGCAAAACCGCCCGGTCTCCCGCCCCGGCACGCAGCGCGGTGATCTGTTCGAGAACGTCGGTTACGCTCAGTCCCCGGGCCTTGTCTCTGTTCAGGATACGGGTAGCCCAGCCGATTTCCTGGGTAACGGCTGCATATTCGGCCGTGAGATTGCTGTGGCTGCCGCCGGTGTCGATGATCAGCAGCCGGTAATCCCAGTCCTCGAAGCGAGTCTCTATTCTAGTGATTGCCGGATTGGCCGGATCTTTGAAATCGATTCCCAGAGTATAACCGGCGGCACTGCTCAATTGATCCATCAACCCACAGGGCTTGTCGAAAAAGTTGTTTTCAGCAAACTGTCCATCGCGGGCAAGTTGCACTGGATCCAGGGATTCTTTCTCAAGGGAGGCGAAAATGCCCCCTATCAGTACTGCAAAAGCCGCCGAAGAACTCAAGCCGGTCCCGGGTTTGCAGGTGGAATCTACCATTG
>JBPCUV010000370.1:0-4419 GCA_051010975.1 Desulfocapsaceae bacterium | reverse complement strand
CTACAACGACGAAATGTTCGTTATCAGGGATTTCATCGAAATCGTCCTGTTTGTTGGTATTTTATCACTGGCTGTCGTCTATGCCTGGATCAAGGGAGTATTTAAGTGGGAACGAAAGAAGTATCTCCGTCATTAGACACTGTTCCATCATCATTCGTCCAATTTGCCGTTGCTGACAAGGTCATTGATCTGTGCAGGGCAAATTCTCTCTGGCCTCTTACCTTTGGTATTGCCTGCTGCGCCATCGAGATGATGTGCACCGGCGCCGCCCGCTTTGATCTCTCGAGATTCGGAGCTGAGGTTTTCAGGCCGTCGCCCCGTCAGAGCGATCTGATGATTGTGGCCGGCACCATATCCAACAAAATGGCCCCCGGCATCAAAACCCTCTATGATCAGATGCCCGAACCCAAATGGGTCATTGCCCTCGGCAACTGTGCCATATCCGGAGGTCCGTTCGTCTTTGAAGGGCAATATGGCATTGTCGAAGGGGCCGACAAATTCCTGCCGGTCGATGTTTACGTCCCGGGCTGTCCGCCCCGACCCGAGGCTCTGATAGAAGGAATTATCGAACTCGAATATAAGATATCCGGCTGGCGGCGTTGGCCTAAACCTAAGCCTGAGTGGCGCACAACCGGGACTGAAGAGAGCTGAGCTTTTCGGGAACATCACCTTATGAAAATTCAGGATAAAACCAAAGAAGCCCTTTCCACGCTGTTTACCGAGCTGCCCCCTCCTGAGCCCGACCCCGATGATTCGGAGGAAGGCGAAAAGGAACCGGTGCCAAGGGGCAGCGGAATCATCGAACAAGATTATCATCTTAAAGGATTCCATCTCGACGTCCAGATCGAATCTGGCCAGCTGCTCGAAGCGGTTCAGATCCTCTTTGATCTTGGCTACTTTATTGAATCGATCACCGGTGTCGACTGGATCAAGGATGATCAGCTCGAGGTGGTATACGATTTCAGCCGTTATGATTTTGATCTCTGCCGGACAGTGATCCGCACCCGGCTCCCCCGCACGGATCCTCACCTGCCTACCATCACCCCGATTTATACCGGCGCTTCCTGGCATGAGCGGGAAACCCACGACTTTTTTGGCATCGTTTTTGACGGACACCCACACCCTGTTCCTCTGCTGCTGCCGGAAGATGCCGATTTTCATCCCCTTCTGAAGGACTTCAAAGCATGACCGAGCCTATTACCTTACAGCAGGATGAAACGTTTGTACTGAACGTCGGCCCCCAGCATCCGGCCACCCATGGGGTTCTGCGGGTCAAGATGACCATGGACGGTGAGTATATCTACGACGCCGAGACGGTGCTTGGCTACATTCACCGAATGCACGAAAAAATGGCCGAGAACCGTACCTACCCGCAGTTCATGCCCAATATGGGTCGGCTGGACTACCTGTCCGCCATGTCGTTCAATCACGGGTATGCGCTGGTGGTGGAGCGGGCCTGTAACATTGAGGTTCCCGAACGGGCAGAATACATACGGGTCATCACGGTTGAACTCAACCGGATCGCTTCCCATCTTGTCTGGCTCGGAGCATATGTTCTCGATCTTGGAGGATTCACCCCGCTGATGTACTGCTTCGACGACCGGGAACAGATCCTTGACCTGCTCGAGTCCGTGACCGGTTCGCGGCTCACCTATTGTTACTTCAGATTCGGCGGACTCTACAACGACATAGACGACGAGTTCATCGACGGCACCCGGGCATTCATCAAAAGGATGCGCAAAGAATTGAAGATGTACGCCAAGCTCGTTACCGGCAACATCATCCTGATGAAACGTCTGAAGGAGCATGGACCGGTAGATCAGGACATGTGCCAGCGCTATGGCGCCACCGGCCCCGTGGCGCGCGGCTCCGGCATCAACTACGATGTCCGGCGCAACGAGCCCTACTCGGTCTATCCCGAGTTTGATTTCGAGGTCCCGGTCTATGGGGAGTGTGACAGTTATGCCCGCTATCTGGTTCGCATGGACGAAATGGAACAGAGTTTGCGAATCATCGAGCAGGCCCTTGACAAGCTTCCGGACGGGCCAATCAACCCCAAAAAGAAACCGAAACTGATCAAACCACCTCCGGGAGACTATTTTGCCGCCGTCGAGACGGCGCGGGGCAATTTCGGTATTCGGCTGGTCAGCGATGGCAGTAAAAACGCCTACCGGCTGAAGCTGCGTTCACCAACTTATTCGAACATGCATCTGTTTGACGAGGCCTGCAGGGGTATGCTTATTGCTGATGCCCTGGCCTTCATGGGTAGCCTTGATCTGGTTATTCCGGAAATGGATCGGTAACGGAGACAAGCATGAGCCTGACACTGTTTAACGTGATTCTTGCGGTTTTCATAGCGATCTGTTTCGTCGGCGCCAACGCGGCCTACCTGGTCTGGTGCGAACGGAAAGGCGCCGGTTTTTTTCAGCGTCGACCGGGCCCCATGGAAAACGGACCGTGGGGATTACTGCAGCCGCCGATTGACGGCGCAAAGCTGATGACCAAGCAGCTGCTCATCCCAGGCGGCGTCGATAAGGCCATTTTCATGGTTGCTCCAGTACTGGCCATGTTTCCGGCACTGATAAGCTTCGTTACCATTCCATTCAGTGAAAACATCGTTGCCCACCCCATCGATGTGGGCGTGTTGATGATTTTCGCTTTTGCTGCCCTGGGAGGCATGTCGCTGCTGGTTGCCGGCTGGGGATCGAGGAACAAATACTCGATGATCTCCTCGATTCGGGCCGTGTCCCAGACCGTGGCCTATGAAATTCCATTGTTAATCACCACCATCACCGTCATTCTGATCTCAGGATCGCTGAATCTGGGCGACATCGTTCAGACCCAGCTCGGCGGCTTCTGGAACTGGAACATCTGGCCGCTGCAGAAGCAGGTCGGCTTCAATTTACTGATGCCCGTATCCTTCTTAATTCTGTTCGTCTGTTCAGTGGCCGAAACCAACCGGGCACCCTTTGATTTAGGCGAAGCAGAGAGTGAACTTGTGGCCGGCTTTCATACGGAATATTCATCCATGGGATTTGGTTTGTTCTTCATGGGCGAGTATGCCAACATCGTCATTGGCGCCTGCCTGACAGTTATTCTGTTTCTTGGAGGCTGGGCCTGCCCTGTCGGTGACTTGGGATTTTTCCCGTTTACTCACCACGTGGGCTGGTTCCTATTGAAAATCTATCTGATCATCTTTGTATTCATCTGGATCAGATGGACCTTTCCACGCACGACGATCTATGGATTGCTGAATCTGTCCTGGAAGTATTTGATACCAATCTCGCTTTTCAACCTGCTGCTGACCGCAGGATTGCTCAAGGTGTTCTGATATGGGCGGTTATTTCGCAGAACTTTTTGCCGGTACCAAATCGCTGCTCGACGGTATGTGGGTGACGCTGAAAGAATTCCCGCGCCGGCCGGTCACTCTCAACTACCCGCACGAATCGGTAAAGATGTATCCCCGGTTCCGCGGCCATATCGAGCTCATCGGTAATGAGGAAGGCAAGTCCAACTGCATAGTCTGCTCGATGTGCCAGCGAGCCTGCCCCTCTGGCTGCATAAGTCTTGCCGGCGTCAAACCAGAGGGTGAAAAGAAGAAAGTACTGACCAGCTATATACTTGATTTTACCACCTGCTCGCTCTGCGGCTCCTGTGTGGAATCGTGCAATTTCAATGCGCTGCGTTTTTCCAACGAATACAATCTGGCCTCCACCAGAAAAGAGGACTTTATCATGGATCTGCTCAAACGACTCGAGGATCAGAACCAATGACCCCCGTCCCTTCCCCCACCTTGTTCAGCGCCGACGGTCTGGTTGGTCTTATTTTTCTTATCATGATCGGTGTTACCCTGTTCGGCGGTTTCATCGCCGCCACCGCCGAGCGTCTGGTCAGAGCCCTTTCCGGCATCGTGATCTGTTTTACCGGTGTGGCCGGGTTCTATTATTTTCTCAACTCACCATTCATGGCCATGATGCAGATCCTCATCTATGTGGGTGCCATCTGCGTCACCATCTCCTTTGCGATCATGCTTGCGGCCCCAGAGGAGAAACTCAAAGATAGTCCCAGCAATCTATTGTCCGGGCCTTTTGGCTTCATGATTGCTGCTCTTGTTTTTGGCGGCATGACGGCACTGGCACTGAAAACAGAATGGCAGGCAAGTGCAAAAACCGCCACCGGCTCGGTCAGGGAAATCGGCATCCACCTTCTGACCACTAACTCTATGGTTTTCGAACTCATTTCGATCGTCCTGCTGATCGCCATCATAGGTGCAATTGTCATTGCCAGGGGAGGGAGAAACTGATTATTGCTCTGCTCTCGATCTATCAATATCTGGCGACCTACCTTATTTTCGCCGCCATGCGTTTCAGTCTTGGCGTCTACGGTCTGGTCACAAGAAAAACCCTGAGTGGTATGCTG
>JBPCUV010000369.1:0-5424 GCA_051010975.1 Desulfocapsaceae bacterium | reverse complement strand
AAAAGACCCTTTTGCAAGTGGCTCAAATATCATTAGCTTTGGTAGCCATTAGATAATTAAAGTAGAATGAAAGATGAAGACATCAAGGGCATTGTTTCATAAAATGGCTTAAAATTACTTTCGAAAGGAATGAACCAGTTGGTTCCGTCAAGATAAAGGAGAAAAAATGTTTGATATGTACCTTTTGCCGTTGCTCGGCGGTCTTCTGATTGGTTTTGCTGCAGGTCTTCTTCTTTTATTCAATGGAAAAATTTTCGGCGTGAGCGGCATCGTCGGTGGAGTGATCAGCCCTCAAAAAGGGGAAACGGCCTGGAAGATTGCCGCATTGGTTGGATTGGTTCTAGGCGGTATGTTTATGGGTTTGTTTGGCTTTGAGGTTTTTTCGTCCCTTCCGGCTCCCCCAATGCCCATTCTCGTTGCTTCAGGACTGCTTGTTGGGTTTGGTTCAAGACTTGGAAATGGATGCACAAGCGGCCACGGAGTCTGCGGGGTTGCCAGGTTTTCCCCTCGCTCAATCGCAGCAACCGCACTCTTCACTGTTGCCGGTATGCTTTCTGTTCTGTTAATTAGAAATCTTGGATGATAGGAGCTCTAGATGAGAAATGTTGTTATGGCCTTTTTTACTGGATTTCTATTTTCAATCGGATTGGGTGTATCCGGCATGACCAAACCGGAAAAAGTTCAGGGTTTTTTGGATATTTTCGGCAACTGGGATCCAAGCTTGCTCTTTACCATCGCCGGAGCTATTTTTGCTTACGCCATCATTTTTCGAATTTCTAAAAAATTTCACAAACCCTTTTTTGCACCTGAATTTTTTGTTCCTACCAACAGGCAACTAGATCCAAAATTACTTGCCGGCAGCACGATGTTCGGCTTGGGCTGGGGACTTTCCGGCTATTGTCCTGCGCCAGCCCTTGTGGCTGCAGGAGGAGGCGTCACCCCAGTACTGGTTTTCCTTTTCTCCATGCTCCTGGGAATGTGGGCCTTTTCCATCACCGACAAACAATATTTCAGTAAAAAATGAGTTTTTAAAAACCTAAGGGTACCTTGCAAAATCAGGATTTTGGTTCAGAATCAAGGCGCGTATGAAAATTTTACCGCAGGCCTATAAATGATATTTTGAAGATAAAATTTTCGCATGCAACCCAAAGTTGGGGCAAAAAGACAATTTTTCAAGGTAGCCGTAAGAGATTGGACTTTAGGAGGTTAAAAAATGAAAACCGTTCAAACTTATTTTGATGAAGTCACTTATACTCTGACTTATATAGTATTCGACCAAGAAACAAAAGATGCCCTCATCATCGATCCCGTCTGGGACTATGATCCCCTGGCCTCCCAAATGTCATCTGAATCGGTAGACAAGGTCATCGATTTTGTAACATTAAAAAATCTAAAGGTTCACTATATTCTGGAAACACACGCCCACGCCGACCATCTTTCAGGTGCACAACTTCTTAAAAAAGCTTTTTCCGGATCAAAAATCGCCATTGGAGAACACATAACAGCCGTTCAAGAGACCTTTAAACCTGTTTTTGCCATGCCGGATGATTTCAAAACCGACGGAAGCCAATTTGATCTTCTCATGAAAGAAGGAACCAGTGTTTCTGCAGGCAGTATCAAAATTAATGTGCTGTACACTCCCGGACATACGCCGGCATGTTCCACCTATCTGATCGATGATTGTATTTTTACTGGCGACGCAATATTTATGCCTGATGGCGGTACAGGAAGATGCGATTTTCCAAAGGGAAGCGCTACCGACCTCTATAAATCAATATCCCAAAAGCTTTATTCTCTTCCGGATTCCACTCGCGTTTTTGTCGGACATGATTACCAGCCAGGGGGGAGAACTCTTGCCTTTGAAACCACAATTGGCGAACAAAAGAAGAGCAATATCCAACTCCCCGAAGGCCGGACAGAAGCCGAATTTGTTGAGTTTCGATCTAAACGCGATGCAACTTTGAAAATGCCAAAGTTGATTTTCCAAAGTGTTCAAGTCAATATGAACGGCGGAAATTTTTTGGGGGCAACAGAACGTGCCGGATTTTTTCATATTCCTGTGAAATTAGGTTGAAAAGGCCCTTGATATAACTTTTTCACAATGAATATAGGTTGTATAGAAAATAACAACACTGTCATTGCTGCTGACACCAAAATTTTCTGTTACTTCCTCAGCCAATCAAAATTTGCATACTTAAGCCAAATTATCTGTAAACTCATCACTCAAACAAAAATACTACGGGGATGTCTGATACAGGGCCCTCAGGTTTTTGACAGGTCTCTTAAAAAGCAAGAAGCCACTTCCTTTGCAATATCAATCCCTGCTAAAGAAGTGGCTTGTTTGAATGCGAGGGTTGTGCCTCAATCTCTATAAGATTAGTCTACTACAGCTTTAAACGCATCTTTACAGCGTGCGGTGACCTTGGACTCGTTCTCTGCCAGACACTCAAGAAGTCGACCTTCCCCAGCAGGCACATCCGCACACAATTCAACCAGATCATCTGCACACTCGTTAACAACGTAGGTTAATGCAGCGATCGCCCGCTCTAATTGAATAGCAGCGTCATAAAGGGCGTACTCACATTTTCCCGATAATTTGTCATTGTATGAGTAAAGACAGGCAAGCACACGTTTTTGGCCGGGTGTGACATCCTTACAGTACGTCTCAAGTTCGGTCATACAGCCCTCAACAACTGACTCCAGTAAACTCTCATTTGCCATAGATGAAGTCGTGAATAGAAGAATCACGCTCAATACTACACCTAAAACAGTTGCTTTCACTTTCATCTTGTAGATCTCCTTTTTTTATTGTTCGGTTTTGGCTCCTTCCAGAATCATCTCATTCCTGTGTTTACGTAGTATGATTCCCCATAAACTTAGTATTGATCTTAACTGAATCAGTCAACAGGAAATAGCAGAGGTGTCTGTTAGAAAGAATAAATCTGAATTAATACGAGAAAAAAGACCTTCTTCCTGATAGCTCTCGCGCTCCAAATTATCTTATTATCTGACCTTGCCAGCAGAACTCTCTTGTCAGGCGCACTTGTGCCGATTTTTAAGTAATCAAGAAGAATCTCAATCTTTGTCTATGTGTTTGAATTTAGGGTTGCCCGACGGAAAAATTCATTTTTATCCATGAAGGCCTTCATAACTGTTGCCAAATATGACAATATTCTACCAAACTACCATATATGGAATATAAAACTGGCATATACGATAAAAGTACAATTGCCGGCAAGCCTAACTATATGTAATAAATATGTAAAATTTTGTGGCACACTTTTCGCTTTATAAAAGTGTGGGATTGCGGTGAAAGAAGAGGGTGTTGACGCCCCAAAAAATTTCAAAAAGTTGAATGCTAAAGAAGATGGTTCTCTCTTACTCCATGGAACATAACGCTGAAATCGAACCAAGACAAAACAACCAGCTGCTTCAGGTGCATTGAAAAGCCGCACCTGGAGCATACTTTAAGTTAGCTTCAAGAACAGAACGGAGGCATCATGAAAGTTGAAGAATTAGAAAAATATGGTGCAAGACTCGAAATGCCCAAAGAAGCAGTTAAAGAACAAGATAAAATCATTTTCCGTGCTTTGCGGAAACGATTTGGCTTGTGGGGCACGATTGCCATATTCAGAGACACTTTCACAAATCAAATCAGATTGAAGAAAGAATATCCGGAAACACGCTGGAAAGCAGCTGCTATTAGTGAGGTAATTGAAAAGGAACTATTCTTGTTTTCCGGGATTTATTTATCCCTGGCAAAGCGTCTTGGCAGAGAAGGAGCATATGATTTTTTTAAAACAAAAGTGATGAATGAGATCGCAAAAACATCCATGGCTTCACTTTATCAGCTAAATGACCTTAAAAAGTGTGAAGGTGATATCTTTGAAAATTTTAAAAAATTCAATATTGCCATGTTTGAACGCACAACCAGAGATGGTACGTGGTTGATGGAAAATTTTGAAAATGAAGCAGACAAGCTGACTATTAAAATCACAACCTGTGCCAATGTAGAACTATTCAGCGAGTTGGGCGTACCGGAGCTCGGTAAATTTGGCTGTGATCACGATCTTGCAGGCTACCCGATCATAGAAGAGGATGTCGACTGTGAATTCCGCAGAATGTGCACCATTGCCAAAGGTGATGATTGCTGCATATTTGAATTTTACAGGCAAGGGACCGCGCCTGATAATGCGCATCTAAATAAGTAGGTATGAAAGTACCTGGAGAGGAAATAAAATAGCTTAACCATTTTTTGTTTTTAAGGTGCTTCCGTGCAAAAAGACAAACCGAGCAGAACGGCATACAAAGTTGCCCTCAACATTGTTACCTTGGGAGCCAAACCGGGGATGGATAAGATTCTTCCCCCCGGGATAGTGCACGCAACTGAGAAATTGCTTGTTGCTTCCGGTGCGGTTGGACCAAGAACTTTAAAATGGTCCCGTTCCAGACGAATGGTCTCTGTCTACCAAGCATTCGACTGGATGTTGCCCGGTCAGTTTGAGGCTTTTGCTCAGAGAAAGGCATTCTGTGAGCGCCAGGTAAGAGAAGGTATTGGCGAAGACGCTTCCCAGATCCTTGTTCTGGGAGCTGGCTACGACACAATGGGGTGGCGCTTGGCACCGGAGTTCCCTGGCGTAAACTTCTTTGAAATTGATCATCCGGCAACGGCCCGCTTAAAGGCGAGGGGAATAGGGGCGATGGGGCAGAGGGACAACCTTTTGCTGATCGCGGAAGATCTCGGAAAACGCAAACTGGAAGACGTTCTAAAGAAAAACGAGCTATGGGACCAGACTGCAAAAACCGTTATCGTAGCTGAGGGTCTAGTGATGTACCTGGCTCCCGACGCGGTCGAGAACTTATTTCGTCAATTGGCTGATATCGCTGGTAACGGGAGCCGAATCGCTTTTTCCTATATCCCTAGTGGTGAAGATGGTCGGCTGGATGCCGGTCGATGGACGGGGTTGATGCTGTGGCTTCAAAAAATCGCAGGAGAGCCTTGGATCTGGAGCATAAGACCAGAAGAACTTGGGCCTTTCCTGGATAAAACAGGCTGGACGAATGTTCCTGCGTTGGCGGGGACAAACGTTAAGAACGGTGTGGAATTCTATGCTGTCGTAATAAAAAATAGAGGTTGTTGATTAATCAAAGCGATGTGAGGTGACAATTTGCACAACAATATAACAGAGAAATATTGGAGCAGGTTTCCTGACACCTATGACAAAAAAATGGAGTACGTCGTTGGGAAAGAGCTCCGTGACGACATAATCGAAGAGCTCAATGGTCTACCTGAGATGGGTGAGCTCGTAGAACTCGGCTGCGGAACAGGTACTTTTACTGAAACGATCGCCTCGAAGACTGAGAGCATGTTTGCCACCGACCTTTCGGATAGTCTCCTCGCGGTGGCCAGGGAGCGCATTGGCG
>JBPCUV010000368.1:0-5911 GCA_051010975.1 Desulfocapsaceae bacterium | reverse complement strand
CTGTTACCCAAAAAGCATCGGTATATTTAAAATAACCAGATAACTCATCAAAAGTCATTCTTGGTCAGGGCAAACTAAATGATTCAATCTTCCTGGCTGGCGATAAAGTAATCCCTGGCCACTTCCTCGTAAATCGAAGGTCTCCACTTATAAGGCAGATCTTTTCAGGCCCCAGGTTACGTTGCCGCTTGCAGCAACCATAGTCAATCTCGTAAAATTGTCATCTAATTGAGAACTAACCTTCCAGCTCATTATCTTCGACTGAACGAAATTTGGGCAAATTAGACCCACCTAGGTCTGGCTTCGTAAACTCAAGCTTCAACCACCTCCACCATTTAAAGAGTAGAGACTTTCATCGCCCATTTGTGATTGTTATTTGGCGAATGGTTTACCAGTATCAGATAATAGATAATCCGGAAGAACTTTCGTGTTTGGGAACAGCCTGCAAGTTCAGACTGCAGGGGGAAACATCTTCCCAACAAAATAATTGAGTGTTATATTTTTCCTGCGAATCGAACAGACCCGTCTACAACTCTAGAGATGCGCATGGATGCCAGGTTAGCTGTTTTATTTTCCGCCAGACTCGCCTTTATTGAATGACGCTAAGAATCGATATTACTGAAGCATATAGCCCAATATGTTTGCGCGTTTGCGCAACCATAATATTCGTGGTTCTGCTGCACATCACACCTGAGAATACATACGCTCAAGAACAGGAACAAAGCGGATTCATCAAACAGGATTTAGCTTCGCTCCAACATTCATTCCCGGTGTCAGAAGACTGGTCTCATGACAGGTTGTCTAGAGCCATGCTCTATGCACAAGAGATTGGTTCGTCCGCCGTAATCGTATTGCATGACGGAAAACTTGTTCTTGAGTGGGGTAAAACCAACTTACCCATGTGGAGTCACTCAGTCAGAAAAAGTCTATTGAATGCATTGTATGGAATTGCCATAGACAAGGGACTTATCGATTTAAACACAACAATTGGTGAGTTAGGTATTGATGACAGACCTCCCAAATTAACTGAACAGGAAAAACAGGCAACCATACTCAATCTTTTGCAATCACGTTCCGGTATTTATCACGAAGCAGCCTCGGAAAGTGAACACATGAAAAGGAGCAGGCCTGGAAGAGACGCCTTTCGCCCCGGAGAGCACTGGTATTACAATAATTGGGATTTTAACGTGCTTGGTACGATATTTGAGCTTAAAACCGATATCCCAATCGGACAAGCCTTTAAAGAGTGGATTGCCTCTCCCACTGGAATGCAGGATTTCAACGCCGAAGATGTGTTCTACAAGTGGGAGAAAGTTTCCTTATATCCCTCCTATCCTTTCTGGATATCTGCACGGGATTTAGCACGTTTCGGCCAGTTGTATCTACAGCTTGGTAAGTGGCAAGACCAACAGATAGTCCCCGAAGATTGGATATACGCCAGTACCTTTCCATTCTCTGCGGCATATGATGACATTGGTTATGGCCTCATGTGGTGGACGTATTCCAATGTGGCATATTATGCACACGGCTATATGGGGCAGTTTATCGTAGTTATCCCCGAATCGAAGGTTGTTATTATCAATCGAGTTTTCACAGGAACGCCTTCCATGAGCAACTTGTCGGGTAAAATTAAAGAAGAATTGGAGCCGTATGTTCGACCAGTTGGACGCCAGCAAATGAAACGATTGGTTGATCTACTTCTGGAAGCAATGCCAGCATCTTAACTCCACTTTCACTAAATTGAGAACCCATCTCTCAGGCTAGGGTGACGATGAGGACCATGAAGGGGATCACGCAACCCCACAGTTCGAGCACCCTATAGCCTTCCTTGCCTGCAATCGCTGCTCCCACAGTCCCGGAATGGGTCTATTCCTGACCAGGACGATCAATTGACTTAGGTGCACTAGTTCGGTAGGATCGATCGGGGTGTGGTGAATAGCCTTATTCTTCAGGTATGCTGAAATAAACTACTGATCACCATCACCTCTCTCAATGCTGAAACCTATAACAAACAAATCTATCTTTTTCATACTACCAGCCCTGATTGTAGTGGGTGGCAGTACCATTATTCCCTTAATAGCCATCGTCAATTTTTCTGTTCAAGATGTCTTCTATGGCAATGATTTTATTTGGGTTGGGCCAAAATGGTTTATTACGGTGCTGAGTTCAAAGGAGTTTTATAACACCTTGCTCCGCACTTTTGCCTTCTCTGCGATTGTGATGATCATTGAAGTACCCCTCGGTATTGTGATCGCACTCTCCCTGCCCAGGAAAGGTAAACTCATACCATTCTATATCATAGCCATTGCAATTCCACTGATGATTCCCTGGGTGGTTGTAGGGCTTATGTGGCTGTTAATAATTCATCCTCAATGGGGTTCCCTTGGTGCTCTTCTCTCATTGCTCAATCTCCAGATCGATGTAAACAATATGATTACGGCCTGGTCGATTATTGTCTTTGTCGATGTATGGCACTGGACAAGCCTGATTATCCTGCTTTGCTACTCGGGATTACTGGCAATTCCTGATATGTATTATCAGGCAGCAAGGATTGACGGCGCCAACCGTTGGAATCTTTTTCGCTATGTGGAGCTACCCAAGATAAAGCGTGTGTTAATGATCGCTATTTTATTACGATTTCTAGATAGTTTCATGGTGTATGCCGAGCCATTTATTCTCACCAGAGGCGGGCCGGGTAAATCAACAGTATTTCTCTCTCAAAGCCTCATGCGGACTGCTTCTCAACAATTCGACCTGGGACACTCTGCGGCAATCTCACTTATCTATCTGTCGATTATCGTCCTTTTCTCATGGGTACTCTATAAAGTGATGTGAATCCCAAGGGATCATTAACTTCCTGGCAATGGTGTTGATTTGAGTTCTACAAATGAGATCGACAGAATGAAAAGTGACGTCTCCTCGACTGACTCCACATTCAACATCAGTAAGTATCTCCGTATTATCAAGAGATATATACCGCTGCTGTATGTAATCTTTTTAATGCTGCCGATATATTCTCTTGTCTGTTACAGCTTTAAAACAGAATTTGAGATCAAGAACAGCATCACCCCTATTCCTATGCTTGGAACCCTAGCCAATTACAAAGCAATATTCGGTGATAGACAGTCCTATATGGCCTTTGTAAATTCATTGCTTTATGTTGTCATGAATAACGCAATATCCCTTGTGGTTGCCATTCCGGCCGCCTATGGTTTTTCTCGTTTTTCTTTCCTGGGTGATAAACATTTATTTTTCTGGTTTCTTGCCAGCCGCATGACTCCACCTGCAACGGTGGCTATCCCCTTGTTTCAGCTTTACTCCGCTCTGGGTATCATCGATACCCATTTTGCTGTGGCGCTCGCTCATTGTTTATTTACGGTTCCCATAGCGGTTTGGATTCTCGAAGGATTTATCTCAGCAGTACCAAGAGAGCTTGATGAAATAGCACAGCTGGATGGTTATTCCTTTCCTCATTTTTTTGTAAAAATCCTTCTTCCTGCCATCGCACCTGGTATCGGGGTAACAGCATTCTTTTGTTTTATTTTTTCATGGGTTGAAATACTGCTCGCGAACTGGGTCACCACAATCGATGCGGTACCGTTCGGTTCAATTATATTGCGAGCAGGCATGGCACTGGGACTCAACCCACTGGGCTGGTTAAGTGCGATGGCCGTTTTAGCGATCATTCCGGGCGTGTTGCTGATTTATTTTGTTCGCGACCATCTGGCAAAAGGGTTTGCACTTGGTCAAATCGAGTAATTACCATCAGAAATTGGAGCTCACACAATGCAATTTTTACTGCTGCGAAAGCTTCCTGGTAGAAATAATAGAAAATGCTGACAACCACTCAACTATCCGCTTCTCGAGTCCTCTTTGTTGATATCGCCAGGATCTATGGGGTTGCATTGGTATTCTATGGTCATATCATTGAAAGCTATATGAAGGCAGGCAGCCCAGTTGCAGCCGTGCATTATAAATTTATTTATTCTTTTCATATGCCTTTATTCTTCATCCTGTCAGGCTATATTGCCAAGGAGCAGCTTGCTCAGACAAAGTTCAGTCTCTACCTGAAACAAAAAGTTGCAACACGCCTGGTTCCCTACTTATTTCTCTCTCTGGTTTTAATTATCCCGACCTTCTGGACAACCGATTTTACCGTTGGCCTGGAACTCCCCACTGTTGATGGCTATGTAAAAGGCATCGCTGCCACGGTGCTTGCCGGTTTTCCCTGTTTTAATATCCCGACATGGTTTCTAATCTGCTTGTTTGTGGTGGAGATGATGCATTATGTCAGCTCACGATTTCTTACATCTAATTCAAAAATAATCCTGGCCTGCTGCGGGTATTATCTGATAGGGTCTATACTGGCGTGGAATGCTGGTTTCCTGCGACCGACAAATATCCTTTCTCAGCATGGAAAGATCTTTCCCTATTTCATGATTCTCGAAGCCTTTACCGGGTATTCGCTTTACCTGGTGGGGGTATATTTACAACGCAACGGTTTCCTTCTGGGAAAAACACCTGTTTTCAGATATTTTTTAGGGGCGCTTACAGGCCTGCTTCTGGTTTATTTTACCTTCGATTTGAATAAGGGGATGTTCACGATACCCTTCTATGATGCGGTGATACTCGTTGGTTCATCCCATGGCAACCCGATTCTTTTCCCACTTACTGCTGTCACGGGAAGTGTAGTGATACTGATTCTGGCTAAATTGACCGCTGACAATAAGGTTCTCCTCTTTTTAGGGAGGAATACGTTGGTCATTTTTGGTTTGAACGGCGTATTCTATCATTTTATCAATGACAGATTAGCAATTTGGCTCCTATCCCAACATTCCGGTAATTTTTGGGCAATTCTCGTGACTGGTGCTGTTATTGCCTGTCTGAGTATTGCCCTGACAGTTCCTTTTGTCCTTTTGTTTAATCAATTTATTCCCCAGTTGATTGGCAAGCCCAAAATTGATGGACCGCTGATCCCCCAGTTGGTCTCATGAAGAAAATCCTGCCTCTTGTAAAGATTGTTGTCTTATTATTGCCGGCGATTGTATTCATAGTTTACTACAACCTGCGTATGAGCAATGAGCGCTATGAACCCCACATCTACTCCCTGACTGGGGGGAGAGTATTGGTCGCCCAAATTACCGGCGATCCTGAGATCACCAGGGATACAGCCGGAACCACACTCTATAACGCGAGCAGAAAACTAAAACTGTCTCCCAGTTACATGAGTGCTCGACATCTCCGATGGAATCAGCGATATACATCCCCAATACAGGATTGGATTGTTCATTATTCAAAAATGGTTCCTGAAACGGCAACAGGCCTGGCCGACATAAAAGACACTGCAGATTTGAAGATCTTCTACGAGCGCAGAGAAAAAACGGAAATTGCCGAAATCCTGCACCTTGGCCGTTACGAAGAAATACCTGATTCACTCAAAAAACTACGTCAATTTATCGATAAAGAAGGCTATAAGCTAGGCGGGTTTTATGAAGAAGTGTACATAATTTTTGAGCAAATTGAGCCAAACCCTTATGAATATGAAACTCTGCTTCGGTATGAGGTCACTAAATAGTTGGTGTCTGTCAGACAAAAATAATTGATCCACTCGGATAGGCAGAAATCCCGTTCTAAACTAGCAGATATTATCCATATAGCTTTTACTTCCCCTACACTTCCCGATTATTGAACTTGATCTTGAGTATATTCCCCTGCGAGTTTTGGTCAATTTAGAGGCAATCAGAAAGAGGCTTCAAAACAACCACCTGACGATATAATAGAGGGTAGAGCCATTTGCAAAACGATCTTTTCGACCAAACTCTGCGTTATGCTCAAAATTTTATCCTCGGGATATCAATTATATGCCTGTGGTAAAATTTCTCGCATGCCTTGATTTTGAACGAAAATCTTA
>JBPCUV010000367.1:0-2810 GCA_051010975.1 Desulfocapsaceae bacterium | reverse complement strand
TGGGACGGCGAGATCAGGGATTGGTTGGCCAATAAGGCTGGATTGGAGCTTGCTGAAGAGCATCTGGAGGCCATTGAGTTTATCAGAACTACCTACAACAAGCGCCAGCAACACCCTAATCCCCGGGTTATTGCAGCCAATCTCGCAAAGAAATATGGACCCGATAAAGGGACGCTGAGATACTTTTACAGTCTTTTCCATAAAGGAGTGCAGCAGGCCTTCGCAATTGCCGGCGCGCCGATGCAGGGATTCTGTTTCTAGGCTGATGTAGTATACCCGGAACGGGTAGGAGACCAAGATAGTACAAAAACAAAGGCGGAGTACCGGATTGTTCCGGTACTCCGCCTTTTCCGTAGGTTTATCTTAGAGTCGTTACTTGACCATATTCTGGATTTCTTCGACGATCTCAGGATTGGCAAGGGTCATGACATTGCCAACGTCGCCATTGTTCGATATGGCTCCGAGGACCCGCCGCATAATTTTGCCCGAGCGGGTTTTGGGCATATCCGGAACGATCCAGACGTTTTTGCATTTGGCGATCTTACCAATCTGAAAGACGATAGCATCGGCAATTTTCTGCTGCAGTTCTGCTGATGCCTCGATACCCGGCTTAAGGGAGACGTAAAGTTCCGGCTCCTTGCCTTTGATCTCGTGGGCCACAGGAACCACCGCCGCCTCTGCAACCTCAGCTACGGTAAGGGCCGCAGATTCGATCTCCTTGGTGCCGAGTCGATGACCGGAAACATTGATGACGTCGTCAATTCTGCCGAGAATCCTGACGTATCCGTCGCCGGACACAACGGCTGCATCACCGGTCAGGTAAGGCCAGTCACGCCAGTCTTTGGAGTTCGGATCCTTGTTGTACATACCAAAGTAGGTTTTGACAAATCGGTCACGATCACCCCAGATGGTCATAAAGCAGCCAGGCCATGGGTTCTGGATGCAGATGTTTCCGGCTTTGCCTGTACCGGCTGGCAGTTCTTTACCTTCTTCATCGAAGACAATCGGGTGAATTCCTGGAACTCCGCGGCCTGCACTGCCAGGCTTCATGGGCTCGAGACCCGGTACCGTGGAGCAGAGAAATCCGCCGGTCTCTGTTTGCCAGTATGTATCGACGATTACCGCTTCTCCGCGTCCTACGGTGCTGTGATACCAGCGCCATACTTCAGGCTCGATTGGCTCACCGACGGTAGTCATGTGCTTGAACTTATAATTGTATTTGGCCGGCTCGTCCGGTCCAATTTTTCTGAGTGCGCGGATAGCAGTCGGCGCAGTGTGGAAGATATTGACATCTAGTTCCTGGGCGATTCTCCAGGAGCGGCCTGCATCCGGATAGGTCGGTACGCCTTCGTAGATCACCGTCGAGGCAGCCAGAGCCAATGGGCCGTAGACGATAAACGAATGACCAGTGATCCAGCCGATATCGGCCATACACCAGTAGACGTCCTCGGGATGAATGTCCTGGATATATTTGGACATCGCCGTGACATAGGAAAGATAGCCGCCGGTACCGTGCTGGCAGCCCTTCGGTTTACCCGTCGTACCGCTGGTATACATCAGAAACAGCGGATCTTCGGCGAGCATCTGCTCCGGTTCCACCCGCGCACCGTAATACTTTTTCAGTTCCTCGTTGACGACTATATCACGCCCTTCAACGAGTGGTGATTCAGAAGAGTATTTTCCGGGATAGCGTTGCCATACCAACAGCTTATCTACCTTCTGGCCGCCCTCTTCTGCGAGCTGACAAGCTTCATCGTCCACCGCTTTATGATTGAGCAGCTTGCCGCCCCGATAATAGGAATCCATGGTCAGCAGTACCCTGCTGTTGGAGTCGATAACTCGATCGGCACAGGCGCTTGACGAGAAGCCGCCGAAGACTACTGAGTGGATGACGCCGAGACGGGCACAGGCGAGCATGGTGATCGGCAGTTCGGCGGACATCGGCATGTGGATCGTTACCCGATCGCCCCGCTTCAGGCCGGCTGAGTCTTTCAGCAGAGCCGCCATTTCGTTGACCCGAACATAGAGTTCCTGATAGGTAACGTGCTGGACAGCCTCTTCCTCCAGTTCAGGGACGAAATGGATGGCGGTCTTGTTCTTGTATTGGTCAAGATGACGATCAATGCAGTTAAAGCTGGCGTTCAGCTTGCCTCCCTTGAACCACTTCCAGCATGGTGCGTCGCTTGTGTCGAGTACTTCATCCCAGTACTTGTACCAAGTGAGAAGCTCAGCGAATTCTGTGTAGTAATCTGGAAAGTTGTCGAGGCTGAAGCGCTCGAAAATAGAAGGGTCGGTCAGGTTAGCCTGGCCGACGAATTCTGGCGGTGGATGGATATACTCTTCCTCCTGCCAATGTACCGCAATTTCAGCTTCAGAAGTTTCAATAACCTTCTTCTCTTCACTCATAGGTCAGCCTCCTGTTCGGTAATTTGATAATCTTCTTGCCCTCACTGAACGAACTCTGTGTTCTGCTTCTTGACCAACAACATAAAAATGTACCGAATATTAACAGCATATCCGGCACACAACTGTAGCTTTCGGTAGAGCGTGGGAAATTCAGATCTCAAGTTGATGCCTAACATAAAACCAAAAATAATGCAATTAATCTTATTACTGGATTCAAAAATATTGATGTGTTCTTCGGCTTCACATAAGACAGTTCGAGAATACGTGAATATCAGGGCTTACGGCTTCCCGAATAGAGGCTATGGCCGTTGGTCGATAGAGGCGGGTAAAATGGAAGATGGCGATCAAATAACATTCACAATTGACTGAACAGGGTTATAGTCAACGGATGCCTTGGCCAAACA
>JBPCUV010000366.1:0-2522 GCA_051010975.1 Desulfocapsaceae bacterium | reverse complement strand
TGTCGGCCTTCGACGATGGCGACGAGGTAAGAGTCGCTGCAAATTGCTGGTAGTCCCGATGGTGCCAGGGATGTTCCGGCTTCATTTCGGTAAAATTCTTGTGGCGATCAAGAAACTCGCGCATTTCGTTCCGACCGCCGCTCACCGTTACATGGGTTCTGTCATCGGAAAGAAAATTCTTTGATGACAGACACACTTCAAGATCACCTATTTCTGCCTCGTTCTGAAATCCGTGCAGCATCATACCTTCGAGATTTTTTGCCGCCCGCCCGATTTCATAGGTAAGAAGAAGTATTTCTTCAAGACTGTACATGCCCGCCTGATAGGCCGCAGCCAGCTCACCGATGCTGTGGCCGAGCACGATGTCCGGTTTATAGCCCCAAGTCTCCCAGATGTCGGTAAGACAGATTCCCGCTGCAACGGTAATAAGTGGGCTGTGAGGACAGCGGTGCATATTCGTGTGATCAGCCCAGATTTCATCCAGACTGATGTTTAAGCGATCTTTGAGAATCTCAGCTATCTCATTCCAGCGTCGAGAGGTTTGCAACAGTCTTGAGCTGCTCTCGCTGCTTCTCGCACCTTCACCCGAATAGACAAATATGGTTTTCTTCATAGGGGATCACCTGAAACAGGCCATTAAATTATCGCTTGGCAGCGGTAAAAATAAAAACCACCAGCGAAACTGGTGGTCGAAGTATCGCTTTAGCTGCATTTATAAGGCGCTCGCAATTTGATTTAAATCAGCGCTTATCGCTTAAAATGGTGCGGATAATCGTTTTGTCAAGCGGCAAGACTTTGGTCCGACTCACTGGACCAGAGGATCAAGCATGTAGAGCATGTCACTTTCCCTGGAAGGATACGGGCTCAAGATGGCGTCCTGACGAAGCTTTCTGATATCGATGTCATGCAGCATTGCCATTCGAAAGGTGTTGATCAGGCCGGTGGCATTGTCGGAGAGGATATGGGCCCCGAGAATGAGATCGTTCTCATCCACCAGTATTTTATAGGCGGCGTGACGCAGACCGATTCTTCGATAGGTCGGCCAGCCGAGATTAGTATCAGTGCTCTTCCAGTAGCGGATTTGCTCAGCTTTGAGCTGGTCTTCGGTTTTTCCAACCATAGCCAGCTGTGGGTAGGTAAAAAGGACAGCCGGGGCTTCTTTATAGCTTATCTGGACCTGCTCGCCCTCTCCTTTGGCTGAGAGAATGTTGTTCACTGCCCCCAGGGCTTCACGATCTGCGACGCGGGCCAGTTGAAGAGTATCGGCGCAGTCGCCGACGGCAAAAATAGTTTCCACCGAGCTTCTCATCCCCTTATCGACATGAATACCTTTGCGGGAAAAACCGACCCCTGCTTTATCTAGCTGCAGAGCTTCGAGGGCCGGTACCCGGCCGGCTCCATTGATGACCAGATCGGCGTTGATAGGCTCACCATCATCGAGACGTACTACGAAGCCGTCACCCTTTTTCTCAATGGCCGATATCTTTACCCCGCACTGGACGTTGATGCCGTCATGGGCTGAGGCGGCCACGAGTTGCTGGACCATGTCGCCGTCAAAGGGTCCCAAAGGGCGTTCCATCACCTCTAAAATGGTGGTTTCAGTAGTATGATTGTTCAGGCGTGCGGCGAAATGGGCGAATTCAAATGAGATGAAACCACCGCCAACGAAGACCAGGCGCGGCGGCAGTGCCTCAAGTGCCAGAAATTCATTGCTGGTCAAAAGGTGTTCACTTCCCTCGATGGGCAGCTGCATGGGTTGCGCGCCGGTTGCGATAATGAAGAACTCGGCCTCGAGCTGCTCTTCTCCAACCCATATACGGTTACGGTTTTCAAAAGATGCCGTACCTTTAAGGTAGGTTATATTGTTGCCTTTCAAATTGGCCACGGTATTTTCGGGCACCCCGGCGGTCAGTTTGTTTTTGGCAGCACTGATCTGCGACCAGCTCGTTCGCGGCAGTCCGGTTATGCCCAGGCCCTCCAGATGGTCCGATTTGGCCGCGATTTCAGCCACCTCGTAAAAGTACTTCTTGGGCTGACAGCCATGCAGCGCACAAATACCGCCGGGGGTGTTGCTCTGTTCGACAACAGCGACGCTGAGCCCTTCCACCGCCAGTTCCAAAGCGGCGGTCTGGCCGCCGGTGCCTGCTCCAATGACTACAACGTCGAATGTCTGCATGGTCTCTCCCTGTGGATCGAGCAGTTAATAAAAACCCACCAAAGCCTGATCATACTTGTGCCGAATGGTGGTTGTGAAATCCAGGAAATGACGGCCTTGCTGCCGTTTGCTCCACTTGATCTGCTGAACTCTCCGAATAAAATAAGTCGGGTAAGCAAAAGAATAAAGCCTGAGCTCCTCGGGGTCCGCTCTTCTCTGAAATCAAAACTTCCTGTGATGGGTTGTCAGGAAAGTCTGGTAGATGATGCCATCAATTGGCAATGGTCTTGTGGAAGTATTGGTAGATGCCTAAATTGAACCT
Source organism: Desulfocapsaceae bacterium (assembly GCA_051010975.1). GTDB lineage: Bacteria > Desulfobacterota > Desulfobulbia > Desulfobulbales > Desulfocapsaceae > JABDQA01. The sequence continues at coordinate 45 of JBPCUV010000366.1, read as the reverse complement.
GAGCCATCATAATCTCATTAAGACGATGTGGAGGTGATGAGATGA
>JBPCUV010000365.1:0-12663 GCA_051010975.1 Desulfocapsaceae bacterium | reverse complement strand
AGCAGGCTCGAAAACTGTTAAAGCGCAGGAAGAATGGTCCGGATCAGGATATGCTGACCATTGAAGAAGTCACCCGCTGGGCTCGGGAGGGAGACAGGGGACTGCGCAAAATATTTAGCCAGAGCGGGGAATTTCTGGCCCGCGGTGTGGCCGGGTTGATTCAGATATTTAATCCGGAGCGGGTTATCATCACCGGCGAGGGGGTGAGGGCCGGCGAGCTGGTTTTTGACCCGATGCATAAGTTGCTAGGGAAATATCTCAACCGCGAACAGGCAAATTCGACCCAGATTCTGATTCAGGAGTGGAATGACCATGACTGGGCCCAGGGGGCTGCGGGATTTGTTTTGAGTGAGATATATAAATCGCCGCTGAACAAGATTCAGAGAAGCGGTTAAGCACATTAGAGATAGTTCTTTCAGGAGGGACCGAGGTGAACACTTATTTTCCAGAAGTAAAAAAAATTAAGTACGAGGGGAGAGAGTCGTCTAATCCCCTGGCTTACAGGTGGTATGATAAAGACCGAGTGGTGTTGGGAAAATCAATGAGGGATCATCTCCGTTTTGGCGTCGCTTATTGGCATACCTTGAAAAATCAAGGAGCGGACCCTTTTGGTGAATCCACCATGGATCGACTCTGGAATCATTACGATGAGCCGCTGGATAGAGCCAGGGCCACCTGTGATGCAGCCTTTGAATTCATATCGAAACTGGGTGTAGATTATTATTGTTTCCATGACCGTGATCTTGCGCCTGAGGGCAGCAGTTTCGCTGAGTCTTGCGACAACCTGGGAGCGATGGTGAGCCATGCGAAACAATTGCAACAGACAACCGGAATCAAACTGCTCTGGGGGACAGCGAATTTGTTTTCCCACCCCCGCTATGTGCATGGAGCGGGGACAAATCCCGACTATCATGTGTTCGCCTACGCGGCCGCCCAAGTGAAACAGGCGCTCTCCGCCACCCAGGAGCTGGGGGGGGAGAACTATGTGTTCTGGGGAGGCCGGGAAGGGTATGAAACCCTGCTCAACACCAGGATGAAGCAGGAACAGGAACAAATGGCGGCTTTTTTTAAAATGTGTGTGGAGTATGCCCGGAAGATCGGCTTCACCGGCCAGTTCCTTATCGAACCGAAACCAAAGGAGCCAACCAAGCACCAGTATGATTTTGACAGTGCGACCATACTCAATTTTCTGCAGACCTATGACCTGATCGATTTTTTTAAATTAAATATTGAGGCCAACCATGCAACTCTTGCCGGGCATACCTTCGAGCATGAACTGGCGGTGGCGGCAGCGGCGGGTAAACTTGGCAGCATGGATGTCAACCGGGGAGATCCTCTGCTGGGCTGGGATACCGATCAATTCCCCACCGATCTGTATTCAGCTGTCTATGCGATGCTCGAAGTACTCGCTGCGGGCGGCCTCGGTTCCGGAGGGATGAATTTTGATGCCAAGGTGCGACGGGGATCGTTTGAGCCGATCGATCTGTTTCATGCCCACATCGGAGGTATGGATGCCTTTGCGCGCGGTCTGGTCATTGCCTCTGCTATCATCGAAAATGGGTTCCTGGAAGATTTCAAAAAACAGCGTTACAGATCATGGGAAGGAGCAGGAGCCGCAACATTGGCCGGTAAATCCAGCCTCGAAAACTGCGAGTTGTTCATCAGAGAACAAGGTGAGCCCGAGGTGGTTAGCGGCAGACAGGAATACCTCGAAAACCTGATCAACAGCTTTATATGACGTTTCCACCCATTCCAACGGTAAATGGTGATGGCTGATCAATTGTACATCGGTATCGACAGTGGAACCCAGGGCACTAAAGGGGTGCTCTTGAGCGCCCAATCCGGAGATCTGATTGGAGAAAGTTACCATGGCTACGGACTCATTGAAAATGAGCGGGGTGGCCGGGAGCAACACCCCGACACCTGGATTGAGGCTTGCGAAAAGGTGTTCTCGGATCTGCTTACTCCCCCGCACGTAAACCCCACTGAGGTGAGGGCAATCGGTGTGTCCGGGCAACAGCATGGCATGGTTCCTGTCGACCGGCAGGGTCGGGTGATCAGGGCGGCCAAGCTCTGGTGTGATACGGAAACCACCCGTCAATGTGGTATTATCACCAGCCGCGCCGGTGGTGAACAGGCGGTGCTCAAAGCGATCGGCAATCAGGTGGCTGTCGGTTTTACCGCTTCCAAAGTCCTCTGGCTCAACGACACTGATCCAGAAGAATACGAGCGTCTGGCAACAGTCCTGCTTCCCCATGACTATATCAATTTCTGGCTCACCGGTGAGCAGGTGACCGAATTTGGTGATGCCTCAGGCACTGCCTATTTCGATGTGGTTAACCGCTGCTGGTCAGAGACACTGCTTGAAGCTATTGATCCGTCGGGTAAGTTTCGAGACTGTCTTCCCGGGTTCGTGGCTGCCGATGAACCGGCCGGCAGAGTGAGAAAAGAGATCTGTGAACGGTTTGGCCTGTCAGCCGATGTGATAGTCTCTTCGGGTGGCGGTGACAATATGATGGCCGCGATCGGCACGGGCAATGTGGTTCCCGGGGTCGTCACAGCCAGCCTTGGCACTTCCGGAACCATCTATGCCTATTCTGCACAGCCGGTGGTTGATGAGAGCGGCGAATTGGCTTCTTTCTGTTCCTCCAGCGGCGGGTGGCTGCCGCTGGTGTGCACCATGAATGTCACCGTGGCCACCGAACTCGTACGTTCACTTCTAGGCCTGGGCCTCAAGGAGATGAATCTGCTGGCCGAATCGGCACCGCCGGGTGCGGAGGGGTTGCTGCTGCTTCCTTACTTCAACGGCGAGAGAACCCCTCCGCTTCCTGAATCAACAGCAAACCTTGGTGGGATGACAGGCTTAAATATGACCTCGCAGAATTTTTGCCGGGCAGCGATGGAAGGTGCAACTTTTGGACTCCGTTATGGGCTTGAGGTTATCCGCAGAAACGGTATAGAGCCCAGAGAAATAAGATTGACAGGGGGAGGTGCCAAAAGCGGACTTTGGCGGCAGCTGGTGGCAGACATATTCAATTGTGAAGTAGTCTGTGTAGAGCGGGAGGAGGCAGGAGCAGTGGGAGCTGCCCTGCAGGCACTCTGGTGCGCAGAAAAAATGGCAGGGAGACAGACACCCCTGGAGGGTATCACTGCACGGTTTGTCGCTCTTGACGAGCAGACCAGGTGTGAACCCGGCCGCGATTCTGTGGCCAGGTATGAGGAACTGTATGCAACCTACCTGAGCTACGATCAAGCACTTCGACCTTTGAATGGCGCCTGATCAGCTCTGCAGAGTCTTCATTGCCCCAGACACTAGAGCGACTCTAAGATGTCCCTGGCGATTTCCTGAACCTGCAGATCCGCATCATCGAGCATCCTCGCGGCCTGACCGCGCAGACCCTGATCATTGATGATAGCCAGTACGCTCAGTGCTTCGCCCCGCAGAAGCGGTTTCTCCGATGTCAGGAGCCTGGTGAGAGATGGAACGGCGAGATGCATCGTCGTGCATTTCCTTTCCCGTAACTCCTCGAACAGCACTGACACCCCAAGTCGGACCGCGAATCGCTCGTCATCCAAGATCGCACCTGTCCAATCGAAGTAGCGGGAATCTCGATCGAACATGGCGACGATGTTGTCAGCATGACCCATTTCCAAAAAGTCTTTGATTACCTTCAGTAGTTGAGCATCGCTAACCTCGGTCATGATCCGGTCTGCTCCAATCTTGGTGGGGTGTTTACTGCTCATTGTACTGGATTGAGCGCCATTTTACTCAAGCTGCAATGTAAAGAGGGTGACGTCAATTTACAACGACATTCACGCTGCTGAACCGATTACTGGCAGGCAATTAATCCAGGTGCGCATAGTTCGCTGAGGATGTGGGACTTTGGTGTCATTGGATTTTCTACTTCTTATATATAAACTAGAGATAATGTTGTAAACTGTCATTAGCGGCGGACTAATTGACGATATCGATATTTGGGCAGCTGATATTTGACATGATTGACAGTGTGATCTAAGATTAATGATAAAGAATCAAAAGAGGCGCCCATGGATACCACTGATATTGCCATAATCACCGAACTCAGGGACGGCAGGACCTCATTCAAAACCATTGCCGACCGACTGGGTCTGGCCGAAGGTACGGTACGAAACCGTTTCAGAAAATTAAAAAATCAAGGGATTCTAGAGGTGACCGGACTGGTTGACCCAGAGGCCCTGCCAGAGCATTCGGTGGTGATGATCGGCGTGCAGGTCAGGGACATGGATCTGGTGAAAAAGGCGGAGGAGTTCAGCAGATTACGCAATGTCATCTCGGTTTGCGTGGTAACCGGCAGATTCGATCTGATCGTTACGGTCATGCTTGCAAAGGATTTCACCATCCTTAAATTCTACACCGAGGAAGCGATCAAGGTCACCAACATCAGATCAGTCGAAACCTTTGTTGTGTATAAGAGCTTCAACCTCAAAGTTCCGCTGCAGAATCAATCAAGCGAAGAGGTGGTATGATGACCAAACCGAAGAAGCTTAAGACCACGGTCCTTCACTCATCCCATCTTGAGCGTAGCGCCAACATGGCTGAATTTGGCGGCTACGATATGCCGCTCTGGTATCCCTCCGGCACCAAATCCGAGCATCTGGCGGTGATTACCAAGGCGGGACTTTTCGATACATCACACATGGCAGTCATCACCGTCGAAGGCAGCGGCACCTTCGATCTTCTGCAACACAGCTTCACCAAGGATCTGCTGAATTGTCAGGGCAAAGTGGGGGGGCCGCTGCCCGAGGGGAGAAGTGTCTATGGTCTGTTGTTGAACAATGACGGCACCGTGTTGGACGATGCGATCATCGGCAAGCTGAGAACCGATCGCTATATGATTGTGGTGAACAGCGGTATGGGCTCAGTTGTCAGTGCGCACCTCAGTGGACTGGCACAGGGCGAGGTGGCCATCACCGATCACAGTGATTGGCTGGGAAAAATCGATCTACAGGGGCCTGCGTCCGCTCGAATACTGGAAAACCTTTTCAGCGACCCTGATTCGGTCTTGGCCGATATGGGCTATTTTTCATTCAAAGGCGATATTTTTCCAGGTGGTTCTGCCCCGCTGGAGCTCAAAGACGGTACCAGGGTTATCCTGTCCCGAACCGGCTATACCGGCGAGTTCGGTTTTGAACTATTCACGGAAAAGGACAATGCGCTAAACCTATGGGATATGATTCTTGCCGCTGGCGAGCCGTTTGGGGTGCTGCCATGCGGTCTGGCTGCTCGCGATTCACTTAGGGCTGGAGCAATGCTGCCGTTGTCCCATCAGGATATTGGCAATTGGCCGTTTGGCCATACGCCCTGGTCCTTCGTACTGCCCTGGGATAACGACGGCCGGAGCTGGACAAAATCGTTCGTCGGTGATCAGCGGCTGCTGCGGTCTGAACGGGACTATACTTATGGCTTTGCCGGTTTTGACCCGCGAAAGATCTCAGCAGGCAGCGCCAGCCAGGTGAGAGATGATGACGGTAACACCATAGGTAAAATTATGACCTGCACCACCGACATGGCTATCGGACGGGTTGAGGACAAGATCGTCAGTATCGCCACGCCAGTGAACAAAGGGCGGCCAGAATCCTTTCAAGCCCGGGGATTGAGCTGCGGTTTTGTGCGCGTCGACCGGCCTTGTCTGCCGGGTGAGTTGATCTGGCTGGTGGAAGGCAAGCGGAAATTGAAGGTGGAAATAAGAAAAAGTGTCAGGCCCGATCGGACGGCGCGCGTTCCGATGGCTCAGATGAGATCAAGTTAATAGCAGAGGGGGAACCATGAAGGAAATCGAAGAATTAAATCTGCCGGGAGATGTCTACTACAGCAAAGAACACGAATGGGCGGCCAAAGATGGCGACATAATCAGAATAGGGATAAGCGATTACGCCCAGGATCAGCTTGGCGACATCGTTTTCGTTGAGTTGCCGGAACCGGGGTCGAGTTTTGAGCGTGATGAGGAGTTCGGAACGCTCGAATCGGTAAAAGCAGTTTCCGAGATTTATCTGCCGGTAAGCGGGGAAATCATCGCAGTAAACACCGAACTGGAGGATGGCCCGGAACTGCTCAATGAAGATCCTTACCTGAATTGGATTGTTGAGGTTCGTCCAAACGACATCGATCAATACGACGAACTGCTCAGCAGAGACGACTATCTGGCGATGTTGAAAGGATAAACTGATGCGCTATCTACCTCACACGGAAGAAGAAATTGCTGAAATGCTGGCCGTGACCGGTCAGCAATCGCTTGATGAACTATTTGCCCACATACCGGCTGATTCCAGGTATCAAGGGGAGATCGACATACCGGGCCCTCTTTCGGAGTGGGATTTGACCACCCACATGGAGGGGTTGGGGAATTCGATGTTTACCGGATCCAGCCGGGCGGTATTGATCGGTGCGGGCAGTTATGACCATCATATACCGGAAATTGTCCGCAGTCTTTCCGGCCGTTCTGAATTTCTGACGGCCTACACTCCGTACCAGCCTGAAATGGCCCAGGGAACGTTGCAGGGAATTTTTGAATTCCAGACACTCACTGCCCGGCTGCTGGGTGCGGAAGTGGCCAACGCCTCCATGTATGACGGTGCCTCTGCGCTTGCAGAAGCGCTGCTGATGGCCTTGCGGATCGGAAAGAAAAAACGGACGGTAGCAATATCGTCTGCTGTCCATCCCCATTACCGAGAGGTGGTACAGACCTATCTGGAGCCGGGTCCGTTTGAGATCGTCGAGCTCTCTTTGGCCGAAGACGGCACAACCGATCTGTCTGCCTTAAACGCTATCGATGATCTGGCAGGGGTGGCGATTCAATCGCCGAACTTCTTCGGGGTCATAGAGGATCATTCAACGGTTGCTGAACTGGTTCACGACCTCGGAGCTCTCTATGTAGCCTGTTTCAGTGAACCTCTTACTTTCGGCATGTTTAAAAATCCAGGTTCAGCCGGGGCCGATATTGTCTGTGGAGAAGGGCAGAGTTTCGGCATGAAACAATCGCTTGGCGGAGCCGGGTTGGGCATGTTCGGCTGCAAGAAGCAGTTTGTCAGAAACATGCCCGGGCGAGTGGCCGGTCAGACCGTGGACAAGGACGGCAAGCGCGGTTATGTGCTGACCCTTTCAACCCGTGAACAGCATATTCGCAGAGAAAAGGCTACGTCAAACATCTGCTCGAATCAGGGACTCTGTGCTATGACGGCAGCCATCCACATGGCGACACTGGGCCGTACCGGGATGCGTAAACTTGCCAAACTCAATTACGACATCGCCGCCTACCTGCGTAAAGGGTTGCTGGCGGCTGGGGCCAGGCAATTATTCAGCGGGCCGGTCTTCAACGAGTTTGCGGTTGCCTTTGAAAAAGATTTCACCCCAGTGCGTGAGCGGCTCCTGGACAAGGGGATTGCGGCCGGGCTGCCACTTGAGCCCTACTATCCTGATCTTGGCAATGCATTTCTGTTCTGCGCCACTGAAACCGTTTCCAAAGCACTAATTGATGAACTTCTCGAAGAGGTGCGCCGATGACTCACGGACCTGGAACGAATGGACTCATACTCGAAGAACCCCTGCTATGGGAAAAAGGCAAACCAGGCAGAGTGGCTTACAGCTTACCCCTCAGCGATGTTCCGGAGGAGGAGGTAGACGAGAGCCTGCTGGGCGATGGGCCGGATTTTCCCGATCTGGGTGAACTGGACGTGGTACGGCACTATACCAGACTCAGCCAGTGGAATTTCGGGATCGACACCGGCATGTACCCGCTCGGTTCGTGTACCATGAAATATAATCCCAAAATCAATGAGAAGATGGCTGCCACGACCGGCCTGGCTTCTGCCCACCCGCTGCTCGAGGCAGAACTTTCCCAGGGGATCCTCAAACTGCATTACGAACTACAGCAGTTTCTGGCCATCATCACCGGGATGGACGGTGTGTCTTTACAGCCTGCTGCCGGGGCCCAGGGGGAGCTGACGGCGATGCTCATGTTCGCCGCTTATTTTCGAGATAGAGGCGAGAGGCGCACGAAAATACTGATTCCGGACACTGCTCATGGTACCAATCCTGCCAGTGCTGCGCTCTGTGGTTTCACCTCCATTCCTCTTGCTTCGGGGAAAAATGGTATCCTCGATCCGGCTGCGGTTGAAGAATTAATGGACGATGAGACGGTCGGAATCATGGTAACCAACCCCAATACCCTTGGACTTTTTGAAGAGCATATCAGGGAGATTACCGACATCGTTCACAGCCGGGGAGGTCTGGTTTACGGTGACGGCGCTAATATGAATGCCATCATGGGGGTTGTGGATATCAAGCGCTGCGGCATCGACGCCGTCCACCTGAATCTCCACAAGACCTTTGCAACTCCCCATGGAGGAGGAGGTCCCGGGTCAGGACCTGTTTGTGTTACCGCTGAACTGGCACCCTATTTACCGGTTCCCCGGGTAGCCAAAACCAATGAGGGGTATACTCTTGAGACGGAAAGTGTGGAGTCGATCGGTAGAGTGCATGGCTTCTTCGGTAATGTCAGTGTGCTGATCAGGGCTTACAGCTACATTCTGTCGATGGGTCCGGAGGGTCTCAAAAAGGCCAGCCAACTGGCCGTCTTGAATGGTGCCTACGTCAAAGACCGGCTCATGGACACTTTCGATTTGGCCTATGACCGACCGTGTATGCATGAGTGTGTCTTTTCAGACGCCAGACAGCTGCCGTTCAAAGTAACCACTCTGGATATGGCCAAACGGCTTATCGATCATGGCTACCATCCGCCAACCATTTATTTTCCACTGGTGGTGTCGGGAGCTATCATGATTGAGCCGACGGAGACCGAATGCAAAGATGATCTGGACACCTTCATTGAGGTTTTCAAAACAATTGCCCAAGAGGCCGAAAAGGACGGCGAACGACTGCGCCAGGCTCCGGTTGTCAGCAAAGTGCGACGTCTCGATGAAACCCTGGCAGCTCGAAAGCCCTGTTTGAGAGGGTAATGGACGGATTCAATGATTGAGATTCAGTCATGCGGGCTTGTCGATTACCGTGAAGCGCACCAAAAACAGCTCGAACTGGTCGACAGGCTGCAGAATAATCAAGACCAACCAGACACCTGCCTTGTTCTCGAGCATCCGCCGGTTTTCACTCTGGGACGCAATGGTTCGGCTGACCATATTGTGGCCGGCGAAGATTTTTTAACCCGAAAAAATATCGACGTCGTCAGAGTCGAGCGCGGTGGTGAAGTCACCTACCATGGACCGGGGCAGCTGGTCTGCTATCCGGTGGTTAATCTCAAGCGCAGGGGGTTGAGTGTTATCGAGTTCGTTGGTCTGCTTGAATCGATTATGCGGGCCGTGGTGTCTGAGTTTGGCATAGAAGCCACTGCGGATTCTCGGAATCGGGGAATCTGGGTGGCAGCCAACAAGATCGGCAGTATAGGCATCGCCGTCAAACGAGCCGTTTCATTTCACGGTCTGGCCTTGAATGTAAATCCGGATCTCACCCCCTTCTCCTGGATCACTCCCTGCGGTTTGACAGGGGTGGCAATGACATCGATGGCTCGTGAACTCTCAGGGGATGTTGACATCGAGGCTGTGCGGCAGGTGATGATCCAGAAAATAGAGCAAGCCTTTCTGAAGGAACCAGCACTCCATAAAAAAAATTTTGCCGGTCGGCTGAAAACGAATAAATTAGCTGCTGTCCACCAGTCGAAGCCCAAATGGCTGAAAAAGCGTCTGCCGACCGGGCCCGAATATGAGCGCGTCAGGCGTCTGGTGGGCACGACCAATCTCCACACGGTCTGCAGCGAAGCCCGCTGTCCGAATCAGTTCGAATGCTATGGCAAAGGCACGGCCACCTTTATGATCATGGGAGACCGCTGTACCAGAAACTGTCGGTTCTGCGCGGTACAGCATGGTCCGATGAAAGGCCTCGACCGGGGAGAACCGGAGCGGATCGCGGCTGCGGTGGCAGAAATGAACCTCGATTATGCGGTGTTGACCTCGGTTACCAGGGATGATCTCCCCGATGGAGGAGCCGCACATTTTGTGGCGACGATCCAGGCGATTCGGAGGCGCTGTCCACACACCCTGGTAGAAGTTCTGATTCCTGATCTGCAGGGAGATATGTCTGCGCTCGAGTCGGTGTGCAGTGGCAGACCTGCCGTTCTTAACCACAATATCGAAACTGTAGCTGAACTATATCCGATCGTACGGCCGCAGGCCATCTACCAGAGGTCACTGGAGCTGTTAAGAAGGGTGGCCACCTTCGATGCCTCCCCGGTGACAAAATCGGGGATTATGGTTGGCCTGGGTGAGAGCAGAGAGGCGCTGGTGGAGACCATGCGTGATCTTCGTGCAGCGGGCTGTGAAATTCTTACCATCGGCCAGTATCTCCAGCCGACCAGTGATCACCTGCCGGTCACCCGGTTCGTCCCCCCGGAGGAGTTCGATGAGCTTAAAAAAGTCGCCGGGGAGCTTGGTTTTGGTGCGATTGCCGCTGGTCCCCACGTTCGCAGTTCATATCGGGCGGGGCATCTTTTCCGTAGTTTGCAGAACCAGGCGGCCAAGGTCTGAAATACTGCCCTTATTTGCCTCGATCTGGGTCTTGATCAAATGAAATTGCAGCACCATCTTTTTTGCAGCATAGGTAGGAAAAAGTGGCCAACAGTGGCGAAACTACAGCTATGTAAAAGGAAAGAAAATGACGGGCGGACTTTTTGCGATTCTAGATGATATTGCCCTGCTATTGGACGATGCGGCTGTCATGAGTAAAGTGGCGGCCAAGAAGACGGCCGGCATTCTTGGAGATGATCTGGCGGTCAATGCCGAACGGGCCACCGGTTTCCGTGCCTCACGCGAACTGCCGGTTCTGTGGGCGATCACCAAAGGATCGTTCATCAATAAAGTGATCATCGTGCCGCTGGCGCTGCTTCTCAGCGCCTATATGCCAAAGCTTATAGTACCGATTCTGCTTTTTGGCGGCTGCTATCTGAGTTATGAAGGCGTTGAGAAAATTTTCCACTATTTTACCCACAAGAGCCACGATAAACCTACGATAGAGGGGGCTGCCGACGAGAAAGAGCTGCTCGAAAAAGAGAAGGCTAAAATAAAATCGGCAGTACGCACCGATTTTATTCTTTCCATAGAAATCATCATGATTGCCCTCGGAACGGTAATGGAACAGCCGCTGATCATGCGGGTCATCGTCGTCACTTTAATCGCTATCCTGGCGACTGTCGGCGTCTACGGGGTGGTGGCTCTGATTGTCAGGATGGATGATATGGGTTTTTTCCTCATTGCCCAGGGGGAACGACTGAAAGGGGTGCTGGCTCGGATACTCAGGGCCTCGGGTTCATTTCTGGTCGCTTCGCTGCCATGGGTAATCAGGGCGTTGACAGTAATCGGCACCGTCGCCATGCTGCTTGTGGGGGGCGGGATGTTTACCCATAATCTGCACGCCTTACATCATGCCACCGAGGTGATACCTGCCTTTTTTCTCAATCTTCTGATTGGAGGGGCTGTCGGCCTTGTCCTGGTGGGTGCACAACAACTTGTGGTGAAAATTCGATCGTAGCTAGAGCGCGGGACATGAACAGCCGGGCTGACAACATAATTTCCAGTGCAATGAGTGAGATGGCTGCACCCTATGAATTGGCCTGGCCCGGGCTCTTGGAGAAGCATGGTATCTGTAAAGAGACCCTGAAGGTATTCAGTGAAGAGATCCATGCGTTCTACCTCAATCAGGGCAGAAAGTTCAGTTGGCGATCGGAGATTTCGCCCTACCGGGTGCTCGTTTCTGAAATCATGCTCCAGCAGACCCAAACCGGGCGGGTGGAGGAGAAGTTTGCTGCCTTTCTAGGACGATTCCCAGGATTTCAAGAACTGGCGGCGGCCGAATTCAGTGAAGTCCTGCGCTACTGGAAAGGTCTTGGCTACAACCGTCGGGCTAAGTATCTGCATGATATATCACGTATTGTAGTTGTAGAGTTTGATTCGGTTTTGCCGGATGATCCGGAAATTCTGGTGCGCTTTAAGGGCATTGGCAAGGCGACCGCGGCTTCCATTTGTGTGTTTGCGTTTAACAAACCCTACGTTTTCATCGAAACCAATATCAGAACGGTGTTCATCCATTTTTTCTTCCCCGATCAGCTTGGGGTGAGCGATGCGGAAATCGTGACTCTGGTTGAAAAGACTCTGGACAGAGAAAATCCACGTCTATGGTTCTATGCACTTATGGACTATGGGGTGATGCTCAAACAGACGGTCGGCAACCTCAGCCGAAGAAGTAGCACCTACAGGAAACAATCAAGATTCGAAGGCTCCGACCGCCAGTTGCGCGGCAGAATACTCGATTTGCTTCTGAACCGAACCCGTGTTGATGTCACGACCGCGGCAAGGCTTTTAGAGCAGCCCGAAGATCGGCTGCGTGAGCTGATCGGCGCGCTCTGCGCCGAAGGCCTGGTAGTTGAGGATAAGGGTTGGTTCAGGCTTTCCTAGGAGGGTGTTGAGAGGTTTTTTCTGTGATTCTACCAGAGTTGTTTTCGGCGAAGTACAGGTGTAGAAACAGGCAGAAGGATATCAGCGAGGCGAGGGCAATGAGCAGATTCGTTTTGCCCAGTGGGGCCAGAATCCCGATGACCAGCCAGTGAAAAGATATGATCATCC
>JBPCUV010000364.1:0-4257 GCA_051010975.1 Desulfocapsaceae bacterium | reverse complement strand
CCATGGCGCAAAAACCGCTTCTGCTGATGCTGGGCGACTCTCTGATTGATTACGGTGAATGGCACCGGAGGCTGACCGACTATCGTATAATCAACAGCGGCATCCCAGGAGAGCGCACCGAGGGACTTCTGAACCGGCTCACTTTTCAGCTGCAGGAAGACGCACCGGAGGCGATCGTGATCATGAGCGGTACCAACAACATCGTCTTCGGCGACCTTGGTTTCATCGATGTGCTGGCTCGTATAATTACCTTGCTCCGAGACCAATATTGCCACTCTGAGATCCTGCTCACCAGCCTGCTTCCCTATGAGATACCTGGTCTTATCGACACGATTCACTCGGCCAATCAACAGTTGAGGTTCATCTGTAAAGAGCGCGGCTGCCATTATTTTGACCTGTGCAGCCCGTTCGAGAACAGTTTCGACGCCCTGTTCGATTTCGACGGCGTTCACCTGAGCAACCCGGGTTATCGACTATGGGCTTCGCTGTTGGATCAGTATTTGCGCAAACTGCTTGCAAAACAACCCGATTGATTTATCGTAGCTCAACGTTTGAATCTGTTGCCGCAAGGTTTAATTTGACCCCTATCTTCAAGGAGATGTTTCCATGACCCCAGACACCTTCAAAATCACCTCAACCAGCCGTTTTCCTCTACTGTTACTCGCTCTGACCCTCCTGCTCACTACATCGCAGGAGCTCCAGGCAGCGGATATTTCAGGAACGATTCTGGAAACCATGGACGCTGCCGGCTACACCTATATGAACCTCGATACAGGGGATAAAAAGGTTTGGGTGGCTATCCCTCAATCTAAAGTGAACAAAGGCGATAAAGTTTCCGCACTCGAGGGTATGGAAATGAAAGATTTTCACTCCAACTCGTTCGACCGCACCTTCGACTCGATCGTCTTCTCCCCGGGCCTGGCCGGAGCAGCGCCGATGAGTCCCCATGGAACATCTGCACCGCAAAAGCCTTCCGCAGATGATTCCTTCGCCTCAGCGGTAGAGGCAGAGCGCGGAGCAAGCGCCGGAGGGGCTGCACCAATCCAGCCGCAGCAGGGCAGTGCCGGAAGCACGGGTGCCATTGCACCTTTTAGCGAAACCGAGGTTGAAAAAGCCGAAGGGGATAATGGGTTTACCGTGGCTGAAATTTTCGAACAGGCCAAAGAACTCAGTGGCAAGAAGGTACGTGTCAGAGGTCAGGTGGTGAAATTCAACTCCAATATCATGGGCCGCAACTGGCTGCACCTCCAGGACGGCTCTGGTGACCCTATGCAGAACAGCCATGATCTGGTGGTCACCACAACCGATCAGCTCAGCAGCCCGAAAGTGATCACCATCGAAGGAGTGGTTGCCGCTGACAAGGATTTCGGTGCCGGCTATAAATACGTGGTCATCATCGAGGACAGTGCAATAATCAAGCAATAACAGCCATGACCAATCCGACCCCGAAAATAGTGCCTGAGCTCATCGGTTTTGATTTCGACGGGGTCATAGCCGATATAGGCGAAGCCTTTATCAGACTGGCCTGCACTGATCATGGGCATTGCGATTTAAAGCTCGAACAGATCAACAGTTTTCAGGTGGAACAATGTTTGAACATGCCACGTGCCACCATCGAAAAAATTTTTGAGGATATCCTGCAGGATTCCATCGCTACCGACCTCAAACCCATCAATGGCGCCATCGAGTCATTGAAGCAAATCGGCATCCGAGGTCCGGTGACGATCATTACCGCCCGGCCCGATATAGGCCCGGTCCACGACTGGCTGCAGCTTTATTGGGGAGAAGGGGCTGAGCGCATCAAGCTCATCTCCTCCGGGAACCACGATGATAAGGAGCGCTTTATCAGACAGCACAATATCATCTATTTCATTGATGACCGGCTCACCACCTGTCAAATGTTGGCTGAGTCGGGGCTCAAACCTATGGTTTTCACTCAACCCTGGAACCGGGATCATCACGACCTGCCGTCCGTCAGCAATTGGCAGGAAATCCTTGATCTGTTTGAGATCAGCTAGGTCTTTGAGATGAAATGCCCCCATTGTGAAAAGGCTATCGAGCAGAGAAACCCGGTGCCGACGGTGGATATAATCATCGAGATCGGAGATCGAATCGTCCTTATCGAAAGAAAATATCCCCCCCACGGTTGGGCGCTTCCCGGCGGCTTCGTCGACTATAATGAATCTTTCGAACAGGCGGCCGTACGCGAAGCCCAGGAGGAGACCGGAATAGTCGTCACCGACCTGTGTCAGTTCAGGACCTATTCCGACCCGGATCGAGACAGCAGGATGCACACCGCATCCACGGTGTTTATCGCCAAGGGAGAGGGGGTGCCGAAGGCAGCAGACGATGCGGTGAGCGCAGAATTATTTTCAAGAGAGGAGTTGCCGGAACTGGCCTTCGACCACTCCAGAATTCTGGCCGACTACTTTTCAGCTTGCAAATAGCCGCCGACCCGTCGTTCTGAACTTGACGGTAGTGAGTTCAGAGCAGTGTATTCAAAGCCCAGAAGACCACGGCCCCCGCGCCTACGGAGGAATAGAGCAGCAGTCAGGGAATGCAGTCACTCCCGTACCTTTTGGCGATCAAAGCAAAGACCCCAAATCCAGCCAGCACGGAAATTACCAGGATTACAATCGTTTTCATCTCACCATCCAGATTCTACTGAGCACCACCCCGTTTTCGGAGCCTGATCGAAGCAGGGCTGATTTCGACTAACTCATCATCGTTGATAAATGACAAACAATCTTCAAGGGTAAGGACGGTCGGAGGAGTCAGGATCACCGCATCATCGGTGCCGGAAGCTCTAACGTTGGTCAGTTTCTTGCCTTTCGCCGGATTCACGACCAGATCCCCCGCCCTGCAGTTCTCACCGATGATCTGCCCGGCATAAAGATCTACCCCAGGTTCGATGAAAAGCGTACCACGATCCTGGAGATGAAACAAGGCGTAGGCCACCGAGGTGCAACCCTGCTTGACCGTGAGCACTCCATTGATGCGGTTGGAAATCTCGCCGGCATGCGGCCCATAGCCCTCAAACACATAACTCATGGTGCCCATTCCCTTGGTGTCGGTCATAAAACGGGGCCGATAACCGAGCAGGCCGCGGGTCGGAATGGTAAAGACCATTCGGGTCATGCCGTGCGTCTGGCTCATCTCTTCCAACTGGCCCTTGAGTTTGCCCAGCCTTTCTATGACCGGTCCCTGCACCGTTTCATCAACATCGACGGTAAGCTTTTCGTAGGGCTCAAGAAGCTGACCGTTTTCTCTGCGCATGATGACCTGGGGTCTGGTTACCTGAAGTTCATACCCCTCCCGTCGCATCTTCTCGATCAAAATCGACAGGTGAAGTTCACCCCTGCCAGAGACCTTGAAACCAACTCCTTCCTGCAAGGGCTCGACCTGCAAAGCGACGTCAGATAGCGTCTCCCTATCCAGTCTCTCTTTGAGATGCCGCGATGTCACATATTTGCCCTCGCGGCCGGCAAAGGGCGAGTCGTTGGGAATAAAATCCATCGATATGGTCGGCGGATCGATATCGATCAGCGGCAGAGGTCGGGGTGATTCGGGGTCGGTAAACGTAACACCGACGGTAACGTCGTCCATGCCGGCGACGGCAACGATCTCTCCGGTATAGGCAGAATCGACAGCAACTTTACCATCCTGTTCGAACCGGAATATTTTTGAAATTCTCACCGGCTTTATGGATCCGTCCCGCCTGGCCACGGCGATGGGCTGGTTCAGGGCCATGGTCCCATTGACCACCTTGCCAATGCCCAGCCTGCCGAGGTAAGGCGAGTAGTCGATCGTGCCGACCTGCATCTGCAGCTCACCATCTTTCGATCCTGACGGCGGTGGAATATGGTCGACAATCATCTGCGACACCAGTTCCATGGAACCGCCGTCGCTTATCTGCTCGCTTGGTTCGGCGACCGCATAACCTTCTTTGGCGGAGGCGTAGAGGATGGGAAAATCGAGAATGTCATCGGGTGCTTCAAGCTTAACGAACAGATCGAACACCTGGTCGACTACCCAATCGCAGCGGGCCGCCGGTTTGTCGATTTTGTTGACTACAACTATTACCGGCAGATTGTTGGCCAATGCTTTTTTGAGAACAAAATAGGTCTGCGGCATCGGACCTTCCTGGGCATCTACCAAAAGTAACGCCCCATCGGCCATTCGCAGCACCCGCTCCACCTGACCACCAAAATCAGCATGACCCGGCGTATCGATGATGTTGATATGGACGTCGCCGTA
>JBPCUV010000363.1:0-3479 GCA_051010975.1 Desulfocapsaceae bacterium | reverse complement strand
CGCATCACGCCCTTCGAAAACCACCACTACGCGAAGGCCCTGAGTTCTTACGTAACGCTGCAGCAGGCAGAGCTCCGCCTGCAGTTCCTGCAGTTTTCTTTCATATCTCTCGTCTGTTAAACTCTTTCTAGCCATGGATACCTCCGATTTTTTATAATCCGTGGGCACGCTAATCGGCCCCAATCACCTGCGTTGCTTCCCCTCAGTAGAATAGAATAACGCTGCCAGCGATGGTTAGCAACAGGTGAGCATAGGCTTAGGCATCGTGCTCG
Source organism: Desulfocapsaceae bacterium (assembly GCA_051010975.1). Taxonomy (GTDB): domain Bacteria; phylum Desulfobacterota; class Desulfobulbia; order Desulfobulbales; family Desulfocapsaceae; genus JABDQA01. Next base: position 3,207 of record JBPCUV010000363.1, on the reverse strand, counting down.
CCAGGAGATGACATAGTACTGTTGGCTTCCTGGTCACCACCCTGCGCGAGGTTCTACGGACCATTTAGCCACAGGTAAACAGTGTTTAAAAGCTATGACTATACTGATAAACCCTAGTTCCAGAACGTATCCATTTATTTCCCCCCTTTCGAGCGGGGTTAAATTTTATGATTCAGATATCGACTCGAACTCTTGATTTGGGCAAATAACTCACCGTGTTGGGGCACAATATCAAATGAAATCAGTAGAATACTTGTCTCCGCTTCAATGTCGGTCTGTTAATTTTACCTTTCCTCGCCGGGTTAGACACCTTAAGGAGTAATTGACAGCACAAAAATATCTCATATTATATGGGTATCCCCTGTTGTATTGGCAAAAGATCGGTGGAGTCAATGGCGCAGTTGATTGATAAATACAGAGAGCATCCCGGAGCCCTCCTGAAGGACAGGTTTTTAGATCCTTTCAGGCTGACGACTCAGGCAGTGTCAAGGGCCGCGAGCATCGATGAAGTACTGCTGAGACAGATAATTGAAGGCAGCCAGGATATTGATCCTGACACCGGGTTGAAGCTCGCTAACTATTTTGGTCTATCTGACGATTATTTTTTCAGGATCAAGCGGGCGAAGGACCTTTCATAAAGATCTCACTTGATTTGCTAAATTTATTGATCTTGGCTTAAAAGATTATGCCGAGCAAGCCTCTGATTTCCAGCTCCGAAAAATCGCAGTCGATCACAGGGATTGTATAGATGCCGCCTGATGATGATCTCAGCAATGAGCTTTGTATAGATGCCGCACTTGATATATTTTTGTTTAAGTGATTGTCTCCCTCCAGCAGAAATTTCTGTCTGTATTGAAAAATTTCAACGTAAGTTTACGACTTAAAGATAATGGATCATAAAGATTTGGAGCCCAAACAGAACATTCACGAAATAGGGGTAAACTATGTCAAAGATCTTTTGGACCGTGTTGGCTTTACGATTCATGACGTGAATAAAGATCCAAACCATCACTTTCAATTATTTGTCCAAATAAGTAATAAATCTATGTTGATAGCCATCCGTACTGCCTGTTACCCGGATGTGGGAACAATTGATGAGGCAACTCAGAAAGAGCTGATTAAAGAGTCAGAAAAGCTCAAAGCCGTTCCTCATTTTGCCGGTTTATCATTGACAGCTATGAATGGGAGTGATAACCAAGAAGGTGGTTCAACCGAAGCAGGTGCGTACGAAGTCATCTTTAATGGGATGACTGTTGTGCGTTAAGCGGAGTATTTACTGAAATAAGCTGACTTCATATGAGATTTTGGAAGAATAAACCATCTGGAAACATTCGATTTTAAACGCCAATTCTACTATTCATTGACAACTACTTATGCAATCGACTGCTGAAGAACGTAGACGACATAAGCGATACAAAGTTGAGAATTCAGTGTCGGTTTCATCGCATGGTGTCTTTCAACTCACCGACATAAGCAGGGGCGGGTTTTGTTTCAGATGCCCTCCTTACACGCCTGTTGAAGATTTCTGGGAAACAGATATTTTAACCTCTGTAAGCTTACTTGAAGGATTACCTGCAAAACGGGCCTGGGTGTCGATGGCTGAAAATGGTACCCATGAATATTTACCGACTGTAGTAGGGGTGAAATTCGGAAAATTAACCAAGAAGCAAGACGCACTCATATCACAATTAATCCAAACCATTTCAGAAGGCGACAGTCCTGAGCATTAATTGGATCTCTTTCTATTTCGTAAATTCTCTTCCTTCAAACGATCAATCGGCATAAGCTTCACCAAGGCAGCCTTTATTTTTTCCATGTCATAACAACCTCTAGATGAAGTTCTGTTAATTTTCAGCTCGGGATATTGGTTAGGAGCAGTTTTCAAGTAATCAGATGGTCAATTCTTTAGACCGGTCTTTTTCAGTTCCTGCCAGAGGATATCGACGTGTTCCTAAGTAAAGACCAAAATGCAGAGCTGCTCGATAGTTTTTAGTTGTTGACAGAGATCCCACCCCCGTTATACTGCTGAGCAATACGGTATCCTGCATGGCAGAACTTCTGTCGGTTGTTAAAATGAAATACACAGCATGTCCGATAGATACTACTGATAACCATGCGTGAACATGTAAAACAGCTTGGCCAGCACCTGAAGGATCGTGCCAGGTTACAAATAGTTGAGCAAAATTAGTGCATTGGGTCCGCGTTAATCCTCAGACTAGCTGTTGACAATATCTCAGATAACATGTTAACCAGATATAATATCAGAATTAATGCTCTATGTTGTCTATCATTGCCCTGCCGTCTTTGATCAATGGCAAGCAGACATCCCGGAAGCTGCCAGATTGAACTCACCAAGACACCCATAAAGGAGGAGATCATGCCAAGCAAAATTACCCGCCGTTTTGTATTCGTTTTGACGTTTGCCCTCATCGTATTGGTAGCTTCACCCATCCTGGCACAGGACAAAGTCAAGCTGCGCATGTCCACGCCGGCTTCTGCCACCGACCAACGCTCGGTCGCACTTGAAGAAATTTTCGGCCCGGCCGTTGCCGATTTTGCGGTTTATGAGCCCCACTACAATTCATCTTTGATTGCCCAAGGATCTGAATTGGAGTCGATTGCCGCAGGCGATTTGGAAATGTCGATCGCATCGGCACAGGAACTGGCGAATTTCTTTCCCGAATTCTCAATCTTTGCCACCGGCTACGTTCATCAGGACGCGGCACATCAAGTACGTGTTTTCGATGATCCACTGATGGATCCCTTCAAGAGTAAAGTCGAAGACGAACTTGGTGTAAAACTCCTAAGCGTGATGTACCTGGGGCGCCGTCATGTCAACCTACGCCAGTCCAAAGACGAGCTGACGGTTATGAAACCCGCCGACCTCTCCGGGGTGAGCCTGCGTATGCCAGGTACCGACGCCTGGCAGTTCTTGGGCAAGGCCCTGGGCGCCAATCCAACCCCTATGGCTTTTACCGAAGTATACACCGCGCTCCAAACCGCTTCAGTCGACGGTCAGGACAACCCGCTACCGACGGTGGTCGATGCCAAATTCTACGAAGTAACCAAACAAATTATCTTGACCTCTCATCTTGTCGATCTGAACTACATCGCCTACTCGAAGGCGGTATGGGACAAGCTGACCCCAGAACAACAGGCTGCTACGCAAGCCGCAGCTGATGCCGCCGCTGAGAGCGGGCGTAAAAA